>JBCDKV010000014.1:0-18405 GCA_038746215.1 Bacteroidota bacterium
AGGGTAAAAGTCCAGTGGACTTTTAAGTGAGAGAACCACGCTAGTGGATGGGTGGCAGAACATTCAAGCGAATGAACCGCAAAGCGGACGGGCGGGGATGCCTTACCTACGCTTGGTCACAAATCGGGAAGTTATTATTTGTCCGTTACTGATATTTAGCGTACAATTTATCTTTGTAGCACCACATCCATTTTTCACCTGGCTCAGCAGAAATAATGACTGGATGTCCAGTGGCGTGAAAATGTGCACTAGCATGTTTGTTGGGAGAAGAATCGCAGCAGAGCGTCATGCCACAAGTCTGACAAGTACGTAGGTGTACCCAAGTATCGCCCGTTTCTATACACGCTTCACAGACGTAATTTTGGTCTAGCTTTAACTGATCGGTAGCGGGGAGATGCTCACAATTGCTTCGTTTACGTGCCATTGTTCAAATATTTTGTTTGTATTCCTAAGTAGTCTTTCAAGCTAATCCTGTCGGGTAATTTGGCGATTTTTGAATTTCTGCGGCGTTAAAAAGCCTCATCGTAGCTATGGCTATGCTTAGCCACCCATCCCTTCGGGTTCAGGAACTTACATTCCTTCATGCCTTGCTTAGATCCAAAACTCCCTCAAATTTCACTCGACATAATTAACTTGAAAAACTACTAAGCCACCAAATATACAACATCATTTATCGAAAAGCTCACTTAATTTGCGCTATTTTGCTGAACTCGCCTACCATGGAACGACTTTTCACGGCTGGCAACGCCAACCCAAACAGATCAGTGTACAAAGCACCGTAGAGGATGCACTGTCAACGCTGCTTCAACAAGAGATTACAATCGTAGGCTGCGGAAGAACCGACGCAGGCGTACACGCACGGCAGTACTTTATACACTTCGATGTGTCTACACCATTACACGCTAAATTCATACATCGCATCAATAAGTTCTTACCGCCGAGCATTGCTTTTCGCCAATTTCAGCAAGTAGCAGACGATGCGCACGCACGTTACGATGCCTACCAAAGACGCTACGCTTACTACCTTGATTTAGACAAAAATCCTTTTCAGCAGCATACTCGTTTCTACTATTATTTCGCGAGGCAATTGGATCAAGCAAAAGTCCAAGCCGCCGCTCAGGTACTACTCAACTACCAAGACTTTTTCCCTTTCTGTAAAAGTAATAACGATCTACACCATATGGGTTGTCAGCTTTACCGCAGCGAGTGGGAATTTGGTTCGGAGCAATATATCTTTCATATCGCTGCTAATCGTTTCCTACGCGGCATGGTGCGATTAATTGTTGGTATGTGCTTGAATGTCGGTTTGGGAAAATTGTCCATCGAAGCAGTCAAAACTGCTTTGGATCGGCAGCAACCGCTAGAGAAAAGTTGGAGTGTACCACCACAAGGGCTATTTTTAGAAGAAATCCGCTATCCTTTTCCGCTAGGTAATTCCTGATATGGTAGAGCTGCTTATTCGTTTGCACAGATTTATCGCGCTTGCAGTCTACATCGAACAACTAAAGGCGCACGAACAGATGGCTAAATTTATAAAATGGGTACACAAAAAGGAGAGTGGTTTTTATGAGCGAAATAAGCGGATGAATAGAAATAAGCGATAAAAACTGGTCGCAAGAGACCGTTCCGAGCAACACCGTGTAAGTATAATGCTGCTCGGATCTCCAGTACGTGCAAGTACAGCAATATAGAATTCCGATGCCTAAAAATAGAACATCAGTAACGAAACAAATCGTTCAGTTAATTACCACTACTGCACCTGAACTAGCTGCCACATATATAGCAGTGATGATGCACAAAGCGAAAAGTGCAATCCCTAATCCCTAGGTCAGTTTTTCGATGAAATCTGCTTGTCGTGCTGCTCCAAACATTTGATTGGCACTTCCTCCGAAAGTCGAATCAATTCCGCCTCCTTTTGGGTTGTATCAACCCAACAAATTTACTATTTACACTGCAAACGGGGTGAAAAAGTGCTTTCATTTTTGAAAAAAGATAGATTTTGTTCACATCATTTGCCTTTAAATCTAGGGTTAAGTTTTCGCTGAGGAGGAGGTCGACTCCTCCTCAGCGAACCAAGGTTTTTTAAGGACAAAGAAGCGATTCTCGCTTCTTTGTCCTTAAAAAACCTTGATCAAATTTGGCAGGCTCGATGCCGCCAAATTTGAAAGTATACCTAAGAGCTTGTACTTAGAAATGTCAAGGGAGCAAAGTGCACTTTTTTATCCCAAACGGAGTATATACAAGCTTATCCCATCCGTAGCACAGCTATCATTATTTAATATTTCAGTCATTTTTCAGCCAAAATTGCAGCATACGCCATTTAGGGGAATGGAGTGCAATCGGTTGAATATTGACGGTTATTCCCTGTTCACCCAGTAACTATTGCCGTTCAGTGAAAGTATTTCGTTTTTGAACAAAATCCCCTTTTTTTTGTGCTAGTTTTTAAGAAATCATACGTAAAGTTAGAATATGAAACTAGAAATCACCCTTTTGGTACTCGCCTTATTCATCTTATCATGGAATCCTTTATCCGCTCAAAAACAGAATAAACGCATACAAATCGTAGGAAAAGTAGTAGAAAGTGGCAGTCAACAACCACTAGAATTTGCTACGGTCAAACTTACCGATGCGGAAACTCAAGCCCTCATCACGGGAACTTCGACGACGATGGACGGGACTTTTGAATTGGAAACTAAATCAAGTAACTTTTACATCGAAATAGCCTATCTAGGCTTCGTAACGGCAACGATCAGTGACTTTGCGCCCGAAAAGGGAAAGATTGATTTGGGACGCATTGAGCTTTCCGAAGAAACGGAGCGATTGGAAGAAGTCGTCGTTCGAGCAGAGAAATCACAGACGGAATTTAAGCTTGATAAACGCGTCTTCAATGTCGGGCAGGATTTGAGCAGCACGGGCGCGAGTGCGCTAGAGATACTGAATAATGTGCCTTCTGTCAATGTCAATATCGAAGGACAGGTGAGTTTGCGTGGCAGTACGGGTGTTCAAATCTTAATCAACGGCAAGCCTTCGGTGATGACGAGCGATGGTGGCAATGCACTGGGAACAATCACCGCCGATATGATAGAAAAAGTGGAGGTCATTACTAATCCATCTGCTAAGTACGATGCGGAAGGAACGGCGGGTATCATCAATATCGTTCTGAAAAAAGATGAAAAGCGAGGCATCAATGGTTCGGTGACTCTGAATACAGGTATGCCACACAACCATAGTTTGGGACTGAGCCTCAATCGCAGAACTGATAAATTCAATCTATTCAGCCAACTGGGAGTCGGTTATCGAGAGCTGCCCAACTTCAACGAGTCCATCAACCAAGATTTAGTGACGGGCAATAGCATCAATAGTGATGGCGTGGCTTTTAGAAATGAAAACTTTTACAATCTCATTGTAGGTACGGACTATCACATCAATGACCTTAACGTCATTACGCTTTCGGGCTATTTTGCCTATGAAATAGAAGACCAGCCTTCCGACTTTGATTTTACTAAAACGGATGCTTCGGGTGCAACGATTGCGGAGTGGAATCGCTCTGAAGTCACCGAAGCTACAAATCCCAAATGGCAATACGAACTCAACTACAAAAAGGACTTTGAAGACCACAAAGACCACGATTTCATCTTTAGTGCTTTGGGTAATTTCTTTGGAAAGGATCAGTCTTCGGACTTTACGAACACCAATATTGCTGGAGATTTTGCACAAGGCGACCAGCAAACACGTACTAATTTTCAAGAAGCAGGCTATACGTTCAAAGCAGATTATACCAGACCATTTAGCGAGCAAATCACCTTAGAAACGGGTGCCCAATACGTTATCCAAGATGTGAGTAATGATTTTGCGGTGAGTAATTTGCAGAATGGTACTTTTGTAGTGGATGAAAACTTCACGAATGTCTTTGAGTACAACCAGAAGGTGCTAGGCACTTACGTCACGGGAGCTTACGAAGGAGATGTTTGGGGTGTGAAAGTAGGGGCGCGATTGGAGCATACCGATTTGGAAACTTTTTTGGTGAATACACAAGAAGACAACAGTCAAGAATATACCAGCTTCTTCCCCAGTTTGCATACTTCCTACAAAGTAAACGAACGCTTTTCTTTGCAGGCGGGCTATTCCAGACGGATTTATCGCCCCAGATTGTGGGATTTGAATCCTTTCTTCAACATCCGAAATAACTTCAACATCCGAATGGGCAATCCAGAACTCCTACCCGAATTTACGGACTCTTACGAAGTGACTGGGATTTATATTCTAGACCAAATTTCTATGAATTTTGGCGTCTATCACCGCTTCACCACCGACGTAATCGAACGGATTTCCTTGTTTGAAAATAATGTCAATACTACCAAGCCACAAAATATCGGTACGAATCAAAGAACGGGGATAGAATTCAACAGCAAATACAGTCCAAATAAATGGTTCACACTGAACAGTGATTTCAACTACGCTTACTTCGACCGCCAAGGAACGCTGGAAGGACGATCTTTCGACTTCAGTGCAGATCAATGGAATGCGCGTTTAACGTCTAAATTCAAACTGTTCGCTGATATTGATTTGGAGTTGACTGGACGCTACCAATCGCGTGTGCAAACCGTTCAAGGGATGCAATCGGGCTTTTTGTTCGGCGATCTTGGACTGCGTAAAAAGATGATGAAAGGAAAAGCCGTCATCAATTTCAGTGTTCGTGATATTTTTGCTTCTCGTATACGCGAAACCGAAATTTTCCAAGATGACTTCTACCTCTACAGCTACGGATTGCGTGGTAGATTTATGGTGCTAGGATTTAGCTATGGCTTTGGAAAAGGAGAGGCCATGGAATTTTCTGGGCAGAAGCGGTTTTGATTTTTAAAAAAGCCCCCTCAGACAGCAATGATGTTGTGTTTGATGATTTTTGAATTATCGAATATAACATCATTGCTATCCAAAATACTTCTTTTAACCAATCAACCGATTGTCCTCATCTGGAAAAATAGCAATTGGTTTAAATGCTTTCGCTTCCGCTATATCCATTAGCGCATAAGATATAATAATGACGACATCCCCAACTTGAACTTTTCGGGCGGCTGCTCCATTGAGACAGATCATACCAGAATCGCGTTCCCCTCGGATGACGTAGGTCTCCAAACGTTCACCATTATTGTTGTTCACGATTTGCACGCGTTCCCCTTCTTGAATATTTGCAGCTTCCATCAGCGTTTCATCTATGGTAATGCTACCTTCGTAGTTCAGGTCAGCACCCGTAACCTTCACTCTATGTATTTTCGATTTGAAGCGTTGTATAAGCATAAAGGTTTCCTTTGTTTAGTGTAAAGATGGACGTTTAGATGATTATCCTTTGTCACATCCTTTACGACGGCATTTCCTAATTTTTGTAACAAATAACAAGCTAAAGCAACAGTTAATTTGGCGTTAAAACCATTGGAACAGGATTTTCCGAATAAAATTAGGTTTTTTTGAAGTGCTATTTTCCTTAGTCATTCCTTTTGGGCAGGAATGATCTACATTCAAACTTTTGCATCGCTGTAATTAAGGAGTGCAAAAGTTCGACTTCTGACTGCTCGAATTGGTTCGCTTACTTGTAAATATCAAGTATCCAACCTAAGATTATCAATCAATCGAATGTCGCCGAGCCAAGCCGCCACACAAGCAATTGCACTAACCGATTTATCAAACATTCGTATAGGAGCTAAAGTTTTAGCATCAACAATTTCAAAATAATCTACTTCAAATCCTGCCAATTCCAACTGATTGATGGCATTTGCTTGAATTTCAGTAGGAGATTCGGTAGTTTGCCAAGTCGCTTTTGCGGTGCGGAGTACATCATAGATTTTTGGGGCAAGCTGACGCTGTTCGGTCGAAAGTCGCCTGTTCCTAGAGCTCATTGCTAGTCCATCGGGTTCGCGTCGAATGGTACAAGGCACTAGTTCAATCGCTGATTCCATCTGACGCAGCATTTCTGCAATAATTGCCTGTTGCTGAAAATCTTTCAAGCCCATGTACAGATGATCGGGCTGCACCAAATCCACTAAGCGATAAACCACTTGCACCACCCCATCGAAGTGACCAGGACGATGCGCACCTTCTAAGGTATTCGTCAAATGCTCCAATTGAAAAGAAGGCAACTCAAAACCCGCTGCTGGGTAGATTTCAGCGGACGTGGGAATGAAAACGGCATTTGTGTCAGCAGACATAAGCAATTCAATATCGGCAGCTATGGTTCGTGGATACTTAGCCAAGTCACTAGCTTCGTTAAATTGGGTTGGATTGACGAAGATGCTACAAATAGTCTGTTCATCCTGCGCTTTGGACGCTCGTATGAGCGAAAGATGTCCGTCGTGTAAAGCACCCATAGTTGGTACAAAACCAATCGTTTTTGTTGCTATTTGCTTGCGCCACTGCTCAAGTTCCGCTAGTGTTTTTAGTATTTCCATTGTTGCTTAAAGCTGTTTTTCATTCTTAGAGCATGTAGTTCTGAAGTTGATATATCAAATCTTGCTCGAAAGATGCGCGAAGATAGAAAGATGTAGGAAATCCCTGCAAGTTTATGTATTTGCTTGGTATCATCTTTTGAAAAACACGGTGTCTGTTCTTAGCTACTTTTCTGAGATTGGAATTTGAACCCACTGGATCGGTAAGCCCTAAGGATTGCCGAGCCTACTGTTACTAGCTGCTCGGTAAGACCTTAGTCTTTATCAACTGAGATCTTGCAGGAAATTGGCAAGAGTTGGTTTTGCTACACTGCTTTTTGAATATCGAATAACGAACAAGGAATGTTGAATGTCGAAGTAGGTACACGTCCTATTGGCAAACTTCAGTATTCGGTATTCCTTGTTCAGTATTCGTTATTCTGTGTTTGAGTAGGAGTAGAATTGATACGTTCGACCTCGTTTGGTTTTTAATAATACGGAAATCAATGGTAGTGGCTTTGCCGCGTTGGGCATACGTTTACAACCTTAGAATGGTAGCCCTATTCTTTTGACTGTGCTCCTGAACCGATACTTACACCCACACTTCAAAGCGATGTGTATTCGAGTGCTTACCAAACAAATTTTACAAGCATTTTAAGCAAGTCCTTTTTGCTGAATTTGAAATCTAATGATAAATTACGTTCTTTGAGGCAAAGTGAACCTAATCCAATTAACTTGAAATAAAAAATTATAATTTAAAGTAAAATGACGTTTCCAGCAGAATTAAAATATACTAGCGATCACGAATGGATTCGGATAGAGGCAGACGGAACAAGCGCCAAGGTAGGTATAACGGACTTTGCACAAAGCGAACTGGGCGACTTGGTGTACGTAGATATAGATACCGTCGGAGAAACGATTGCGAAGGGAGAAGAATTTGGAGCGGTAGAAGCCGTGAAAACGACCTCCGATTTGTTTATGCCCGTCAGTGGTAAAGTGCTGTCTTTCAATGAAGAACTGGAAGATAATCCAGAACTGATTAATGAAGATCCCTATGGTAAAGGATGGATTGTAGAAATTGAGTTGACGGAGCTGGGAGAACTGGAAGAACTCATGGATGCAGCCGCCTATCAAGAAGAAATTAATTAAGAATAAGTGAAAGCTCATTAATAAGTTGAGCCAGAAAAGGCAGTTATTTTGAGTGGCTAAGAGACACAAAAAATCAGTGCATAGCCTAAGCTACGGATTTATTTTTTGTATTTTTTAGACGCCAAAAGAACAAGTTTAATGGCTTAAATTATTGTTGAACTTTCACTAATGGTATACAAAGCTCATTTTCCTTAAGATTTTACTTGAAAACAGCCTGGGTCAATACAAAGCATTCACACAACGGTTATGATGGGTGATTTCCGTCCATAAAAACCCTTTGAGCATACTTGTTGCGCGATTTCAAGAGCTTTACTAGAGTTTATTTCGAGTGGTGCTTAAATTTCGTACACGCCTAGAAATTAATTAAAAATTTCGCAGCGACACACCAAAAGACGACAAGGCTGCATCTAGCTTAATAGATAGATAAAGTCTTGGTACTTATCTATCCTCAAAGTTCTTTGGATGCTAAAAATCATCAATCAATTTCCACCTTTTTTACTGGTTGGACTCTGGGCAATTTTTATTTTGTTGGTGTCCACCGTTGGGATTGGTGTCAATTTGCCAAGCACGCTCAGCGATATTATTGCGTGGGATAAATTGGCGCACGCTTTTGTCTATCTTGTGCTATGTTACCTGATATACCATAATTTGATTCAGAAAACGAGCAAAAAACGAGCAAAAGTATATGCGCTAACGTTATCAATAGGCTACGGTATTTTGATGGAAATTGTACAGTATAGCTTTTTTCCAAACCGATATTTTGAATTTCTTGATATTTTTGCCAATATTGTTGGCTCAATATTAAGCATAGTATTTATTTATGGAATGCGGTATCCGTGAAAGTGCTCTTAATTTTCAGGTTCACCCAACATTCCCATTTTCTAACTGATAAAAAAAGTCAATCGTATGGGTAGCGATCTTACCGTAACGGGCGGTGCACTTTTGGGAACAGTTATTGGCGCATTGATACTGGTAGTAGGTATTATCTTAGTGATGAAAAATGTGCTTTCTGGTCGTTCAAAAAGTGGACTAGCGGACAAATACGATTCTGGAGCAGGACTAGCAGCAAGAAACAAATATCCTGATGTGAATGCTTTCAAATGGAGCAACACCTTCTTTATGCTTGCACTAGCCCTTTCTTTGGGATTGATTGTGATGGCTTTTAACTGGACGCAGTTTGAGGAACAAGTGATTATTCCCGACGATGCGCTTGAATTCGACGAAGAGTTGATTCAAGAGCCACCGCGTACAGCTGAACCACCACCACCACCGCCGCCGCCACCACCACCTGTCATCGAGGAGGTGCCAGAGGAAGAACTGGACGAAGAAGAAGAAATCGAATTCGTGGATATGACCGTGGAAGAAGAAACGGTCATTCAAGAACCACCACCACCAGTCAAAAAGGCAGCACCACCACCACCGCCGCCACCACCACCACCAGCACCGAAAGAAGAGGAAATTTTCCGTGTGGTAGAAGATATGCCACGTTTTCCAGGTTGTGAGGGTAAAGGTTTGAGCAAAGACGAGTTGAAAAAGTGTGCAGAAGGAAAGATGTTAGAGTTCCTTTACAAAAACATCAATTATCCTGCCATTGCTCGTGAAAATGGGGTAGAAGGTACAGCAGTCGTGCAGTTCACAGTAGAAAAAGATGGTTCCATCACGGATGCTAAACTGGCTAGAGACCCTGGTGCAGGAACTGGACAGGAAGCCGTTCGGGTCATCGAGATGATGAACTCCAAGGGGCTAAACTGGATTCCGGGCAAGCAACGTGGTCGTCCAGTGCGGGTACGCTTTACACTACCTGTGAAGTTTAAGTTGCAGTAAGAGTTGTTGCTGGTTGACTAATTATTTAGTCTTTTGGCAAATAGATAATTACGTTACTTTTATTTTCAGGGAAGGGAAATAGTCTTGTGGGATTGTTTCCCTTTTTTCGTTGGACTATTTTTAAAATTTACCAAGTCTAGACATGCCACTTCAATAGTAGAAAAGGAATAAATCAATCACAAGTCAACTAGACTACTCCGTGGCGTCGGTGGGTGAATTCAAAGCCATTGTATCACTGATTTTCTCTATGAGTTGTCTGATAGATGCTTCAATGATCGCGTAGTATTTTAGGGTGTACCGCCTATTGTTTTCTATTCGCCATAAATAGCTCAAAAACGCACGCTTTTCTTTCGTGGAGAGTTCAGGATAGGATAAGTCTATCCATGCGCCCTGCTCATCAAAAATCATGTAGGGAGCGAGCAAATCGTTGATAGATTGGTAGTAGTTTTGATTGAACTGCATTTCTGAATATTGCTCTTCCAACTTTTCTAGGATTTCGTATTGAATATCGTACATGGAAATAATGGCAAAGCGTAAAGAATCGTCTTGTACAAGTTCTAAGCCTTTGGATTTCAGCGATTCATAGCCTGTTTTGTTTTGAATCGCAATATAGTCTCGCAAGAGATAGAAGTATTGGAAGGACAAAGAATCTTTAGCAAAGGGCTGACCATTGATAATGTTTCTGAAATAGTTGCAGGCAGCCAAACCTGCTTGATGTCCTCTGATATTTTCTTCTATATCCAAAATATCTTGCTGCAATCCATTTTTGATCTCTAGCAGTGTCTTTTCTTCTGATCTTTCATCCCTGCGCTCCTCGTTCCATTTCTCTAGAGCAAAGGCTACGCTAATTCCAACAAAGATGGACAGGAATTCTAAGAAGTATTTTCGCCAATTGATGTTTTCTCCCATTTTTGATAAAAACTTAGATAGCGAGCAGATGTAGGCAGTGAGTAGCGAGACTCATATACTTCATCAGGCTGAGAATTAAACTTTTACAGGGCGTCTTTTGCTTCTGCACTTCATCACTTCCTCGCCTTGGTAACTAAGGCTATCAGGCTGTGGACTTCTTCGTTCAGAAACAAAATACGCTCCTCTAAATTGTCTACTTCTCAACCTGATGAAGTATAAATAGATGACCAGACGTTCAAGTTCGAGTGTCAAATTCAATCGTGTACAATTTATAAAGTATCCGTTCAATACCGTCCATATCTGCGTCAAAAAAATTATACGCTCTACTGATCTCTTACGCTCAATTTTCGGAAATGTATCAGCAGGGTAGAAGCTCATAAGTAAAAACAATTACCTAATTACATCGCAGCCGTAGTTGCACTGAGCTTTTGCCGCAAATGATCAAAACCCGCTTCTACTTCATCAAATAAATCCTCTTCTGGCACTAAATCAGGGATAATATCAACTGCCCGAAGCATATCGTAGGGTTGTTCTTGCAAACCAACCAGTAGGACTTCTATCTCATTTTGCCGTAGATCAAAAATCACATCTTCCAAAGCATACAAACCAGATTGGTCGATGTAAGGCACTCGATCCATCCTAAAAATGATCGCCTTGACGTTCTCTGCGTGTGCTTTCACCTCATCTTTGAAATAGGATGTGAATCCAAAAAACAGCGGCCCGTACAGATGCTTGATAATGACTTTGTCTTTGTACTTTTCGTAGAATTCGACTTCGTCTTGCCAAGGTTTGGAGTCATCCAAATCAGATACCGCACCCACTTCCAAGCCTTCTTCGCTCAAATCACCTGCTTTTTTCATAAACAGTAAACAAGCCAATGCTACTCCAATTCCAACCGCTTGAATCAAGCTACCAAAAGTAGTGATGAGCAAAACAATGATGAGAACGACGGCATCGGCACGAGGCACTTTCAGTAGGTGTTTCAAACCTTTAGAGTCAATAATTTTAAAGCCAATCGGAGTCAGTAAACCCGCCAAAACGCAAAGCGGAATATTGGATGCCAATTGTCCTAATCCCAACAAGACCGCTAAGAGAAAGATGCCGTGCAATGCACCAGAAAGACGCGTGCGTCCACCTGCATTGATATTCACGACGGTGCCTTTCGTTGCGCCTGCGCCAGGTATTCCTCCAATGGCAGCGGCAATCATATTACCGATGCCTTGCCCAATCAATTCTCGGTTGCTATTGTGCTTGGTTTTAGTCATATTGTCTGCGATAACCGAAGTCAGCAGCGAATCAATACTTCCCAAAACGGCTAGCACAATACCATATTCCAAAACCAGTGCATAAGCACTAGCATCCACAGAAAAGATGCCACCAATTTTGATACTGGGCAGCCCAGAAGGAATGTCGCCGATGATCGGCACGTCCATCTGTAAAAAATAAGCGATCAAACTCGCAACGATGAGGGCGACCAAAGCACTTGGAATCACTTTCGTAATTTTGGGAAAAAGATAGTAAACCGCAACCGTGATGCCACCCAAAAGTAGTGCTTGTAAATTGGCTTCTGAAAACAGGCGTGGTAGGTCTTGAAGGACAGCTAAAGTAGATTTGGGCGCACTTAGACCCGCAAAAGGAAAGATTTGAAGAATGACAATAATCAAACCGACGCCGCTCATGAAGCCAGATACGACGGGATAGGGAAAGTACTTGACGTAGCTCGCAATATTCAAAAAGCCGAAAATGATTTGAAAAGCACCACCCAGTAAAAAAGCAAGTAAAATGATACTTATCCCATTCTCCAAGCTGCCAGTCATTTCGATAGCTGCCGCTACTAAAGCTGCCGAAACCACCGTCATTGGCCCAGTTGGTCCACTAGCTTGCGTCGGCGTGCCGCCAAATAGGGCTGCGAAAATACCGATGGCGATAGCACCGTAAAGTCCAGCGGTTGCACCCATGCCCGATTGAACACCAAAAGCCAGTGCGAGTGGAAGCGCAACCACGCCTGCCACTAGTCCACCCATGATGTCTCCTTTCAAATACTTCGTATCGTAAAATTTTGCCATTGTAGTTGTTGTTGCACTGACATTAAAACTAGGCAATCGTTCTCTCAGAGAGCCGATGCTCGGTTTCCTAACAAATACGATATGAGTATGTTCTTGGTATTTATGAAATGAAGTCTTGCTAAATTCGTGCAGCACTTTATTTAATAGCGTGCTGAAGATCTACTAAATCTTTGAGATTTAGCAAATCTAAATTTAGACATGCACGAAGTTTTACGCAACACCTCAACAAGTTTTAGTGAAGCTCCTGGGATCGTGCAACAACTATGCTTAAAGGGTTGTATGGACTTATTGAGCATACCTGTTGTGCTATTTTCTTGCATTGACTCAGGTTATTTTCAAGTAAAATGTTAATGAAAACAAGACTTTGTACAATCTTAATCTAAATTCGCCTATAAACGATAAAACTTCGCAGCATTTGCACCAAAAATACTGGCTTGTACGTCATCATTATATTGGCTTACGTATTGATCAACAATAGATTTGACGGTTTGGTAGCTTCCGCCGAGTAAGCAAACGGGCCAATCTGAGCCAAACAAGATACGTGCTGTTCCAAAGGCATGAAAAACGACATCTAAATAAGGTACGAAGTCTTCGTACGTCCACTTGTTCCAATCGGCTTCTGTCACCATACCCGATATTTTGCAATATACGTTTGGGTGATTAGCGAGTTCTTGGATGTGGTCGCGCCATACTTCGATTTCGCCCTTTTTGATGTAAGGCTTAGCGATGTGGTCGAGAACAAACTGCTGTGCTGGAAATTGGCGGACGGTCTTGATGGCGGCTTCGAGTTGGGTGGGAAAAATGAGGATGTCGTAGGTAAATTGGTATGGCTGCAGCAAGCTGATTCCGCGCTGAAAATCTGTTCGCAGCATGAAATTGGGATCGGGTTCATCTTGTACGACGTGGCGAAATCCTTTGAGCTTGGGGAATTGTGCATAATGTGCTAGTCGCTCCTCTACCGTATCGGCGCGTAAATCTACCCAGCCTACTACACCCTTGATGAAATCATGTTGTGCCGCTAGTTGTAGCAGAAAATCTGTCTCCGCTTCGGATTGATCGGCTTGTACTGCCACGCAGCCATCTATGCCATTAGCCTGATAGATTTGCCAAAGATCGTCTGGCAGAAAATCTCTCTTCAATTTTGCCATGCTATCATCAATCCAAGCGTGTTTTTGCGGATCATAACTCCAAAAATGCTGATGTGCGTCTATTTGCATAGGTGTGGTTGCTGTTGTTGGATAAATTTGTTCTCTAGAGCATGTTTGGAGCACTATTTTCCTGTAAACCCATATTTTACGAACCTGACTTTGAAAATAATTGCTGCTAACCCATCCGCGAAGCGGTTCTCTCGCTTAAATATTCACTGAATATTTACCTAAAGGATCACTCGTTCATCTCGATAAAGTCACTATTATTTTCTTCGCTAGAACCGTAAACTACTGATTTACAGTTCAATCCTGCTCTAAACAAGCTCTTAGAAGTTGGAGATTACATGACAGATAAATTTGCCCAACTACCTACTCTGCAACTTCCTCCATTTGTTGTTCTTTTTTCTTGTTTTTCAAATACTCGCTAGGCACGATGCCAAACTGCTTTTTGAAACATTTGGAAAAGTAAGAAGCCGTATTGAAGCCTGTCATGTACATGATTTCTTTGATGGTATAATCACTTTTTTCTAGCAATTGTACGGCTCTTTTAAGTCGAACCGTACGCATGAATTCACTAGTCGATTGTCCTGTCAAGGCTTTCAGCTTCAGGTATAGTTTACTGCGACTGATATACATGGCTTTCACCAGTGCCTCTACATTAAATTCTGCGTCGGACATGTGTTCTTCGATGATGGCCATTGCCTTTTTCAAAAATTCTTCGTCGGCAGAAGTGACCGTCACATCTTCTGGTTCTAGTATGACTTCTTGGCGGAAACGCTTTTTCAGACGCTCTCTTTGCAAATGAATATTCAGTAGTTGCGTACGCAGAATATCCAGCTTGAACGGTTTGACCACGTAGGCATCTGCTCCTGTTTGTAGACCTTCCAATTCATCTTCTCTAGCGGATTTTGCGGTTAGTAAAACAACGGGGATATGGCTGGTGAGTGCATTGGTTTTCAAATCTTTACAAAGCTCTATTCCATTTTTACGCGGCATCATCACATCACTGACAATAATATCGGGCAAGGAGGAAATCGCCGTTTCATAGGCTTGCTCCCCGTCTGCTGCTTCGATGATACGAAAGTCGTTTTGAAAGCCTTCTTTGATAAATCTTCTAATGTCTGTATTATCATCTACGAACAGCAAGAGTGGTAATTCTTCTGCTCTTGCTTCCAATGTCGAATCCAGTTGTGCATCTTTGCCCTGTCGGAAGGTATCTGCTAGTAGATACTCCAAAGGATCGGATCGGAATTCAAATTTCTCCAATTGAGATTGATCAATTTCTGATTTGAGATAGGCTTTTTTCTCCATCGGCAGGCGAACAGTAAAACAAGCACCCTCGCCTTTTTTACTCACTACAATAATCTGTCCGTGATGAAGTTCCACCAAGCTTTTAGTGTACGCCAAACCAATGCCAGCACCATCTTTATTCTCTTGCTTCGAGCCTTCTTTGTAGAATCGCTCGAATATTTTGGTTTGCTTATTTCTAGCGATACCATGTCCAGTGTCATTTACCCTAATTTCAAGATATTGACCTTCTATGGTTTTTATCTTTCCTTCCTGCTCCACTATTTCCACGGATACGCTTCCACCCGTAGGCGTAAACTTGAAAGCATTAGAAAGCAGATTATAAATGACTTTTTCTAAAATATCAGGATCAAAATAGGTATCTATGCTATCTCGTTGATTGACGAAATCGAAGTCAATCTGCTTTTTGTTAGCCATAAACTGAAAAGGCTCGGTAGTTTGCTGTATAAAACTAGCAATATCGCCTTTACTAACGCTTAAACTCAAACTGCCCTGATCTAATTTCCTGAAGTCCAACAGTTGATTTACTAGGCGCAGCAAGTACTTTGCATTTTTATACATATAGTGATGTTGCTGCTGCATTTTATCTGGCGTAATAGAGCGTCCCTTTTCCAAAATATGCTCTAGTGGTGCGATGATGAGGGTGAGTGGCGTCCGTAATTCGTGAGAAATATTGGTGAAAAATCGCAATTTCATCTGATTGAGCTCTTCCAATTTCTCGCGTTCCATGTACTCTAAGGTCAGTTGGTGCTTCTCGTGTACACTGATGACCGTGTAGCGTCTAAATAGCCAAAGTGCAAAAGCAAACAGCGCGAGGTAAAGCGTGTAAGCATACCACGATCTCCAAATGGGCGGCTGTATTTTGATATTCAAACGGGCAGGTGTTTCTGTCCAAACATTATCGTTGTTGGAGGCTTTCACCAGCAGGGTGTAGTCACCAGGTGGTAAACTAGTGAAAGTTGCGTATCTTTTCTTAGCACTCACTTCTATCCAATCATCGTGGTAGCCAGTCAATTGATAGGCATATTTATTCTCTAGCGGTGCGGCGTAATGCAGTGCCGCAAATTCAACGGAGAAATCATTTTGCTTATACTTTAGAGTGATTTGCTCCGTGGAAGAAATCGATTTGTCTAGAATGACCCTGCTGTCGTATTCTATTTTGGCGTGTATTGCTTCATTGTTAACGAGCAGCTTAGTGAAAACGACTTCTGGCGGTAAAGTACGGTCACTAATATTTAAGGGATAAAAAGCATTGAAACCATTCACGCCACCAAATAGTAGCTCGCCATTGGAACGTTGTGTACTAGCAATCTCCAAAAACTCTCTCGCTTGTAGTCCATCATCTATGGTATAATTTTGAAAAGTTTCAGTTTTAGGATTGAATTTTGTCAGTCCATGATTACTAGAGATCCAAATATTGCCTTCCACATCTTCTTCTATACTCTTGACTGAATTATTGGGTAAGCCATCTTTTTCTGAATAGCGATGAATAGCGATCTGGTCTAATCCGTCTAAGACTTCTAATTTATTCAAACCACCCGCATAAGTACCTACCCAAATTTGCCCATTCGTATCTTCGTGTATATCCAAAATGTAATTACTACTGAGGGTGTTGGGATCATTTTTTTCGTTTCTTAAAACTTGGAAATTGATATTGGCTGACTCGGTATTGTTCTTCAATATAATGTGAAGTCCATCTCCCGTACCGATCCATATATTGCCTCTACTATCTTCAAAAATCTTACGGATGATATTACTCTTTAGCCCGTCTTCGATCTTGAACCGTTGCTTGTCATAGCTGCCATCCGCTTTTGGTGACCAACGCCAAAGTCCACCATTGTAAGTACCAATCCAGATGTTTTTTTGACTATCTTGTAGTATAGTAAAAATAGAACTTCGCTGATCAAAATCTACCCCAATACCCACAGGATTCAGTTCTGGAAGCTTAAATTTTTGCAAAAAGGGTGCATCCTCCGAACCTGCCAAAATATATCTTTGCCCATTTTCTTCAATTTCTTCAAAAGCAAAAACTCTATTAGCAGTCGAAGAAAAAGCTTCAAAACTACTGTAACTATTATCATCTTCGGCGGCACTCTGCAAGAAAATGCCACCACCCTCTGTTCCAATCCAAATATTACCTGCGCTATCTTCTAAAATCGAACGAATCGCACGGTAGGTATTGCCATTAGTCTTTAAATTATTACCGTAATGAAAAAATGCCTTGCGTTCAGGATCAAATTTATTGATACCACCACCATTTGTTCCAACCCAAATAATCCCTTTTCTATCTTTATACAGAAAGCGGATCACATTTTTATTTAGACTATGTGGATCGGTAACATCTGATACAAAAGTAGTCTCTAATTGTATTGGCTTATTACGCTCACTTGCTTCAAAACGCATGAGCCCCTTGTAGGTGCCAATCCACACTTTTCCCAAGTTGTCTACTGCAATGGCTTGCTGACTAGACACCGCACTGACTTTTTGAAAAGTGAGGTGATGATTATGATTGTTTTGATGATAAGTACCATGATTTGTAGCAATGATGAGCCGTCCATTCTGATCGACATTCAAAGCTTGAACCGCTTGACGAGGGTGTAAAGAATCAAATACTACCTTACGAAAATCAAAGTTATGAGCATTGTCCTTCGGTGTACAGTGATACAGTCCACTCCTTGTTCCTAGCCATATATTACCACTTTTATCTTCTATCATCTCTTGCAAGATCATCGGACGCTGATCTGCTTCGTTGTCCACCCTGAGTATTTCTGCGCTTTCTTCGGGCGTATCACCCGGCAATAGTAGATTGATACCACCAAAAGTCCCAATCCATATCCTTCCTTGCGAGTCGGTGTAAAGCGAGACAATTTGATTACTAGCGATGCTTTTCGGATCATTTGCATCGTGGTAGTAGTGCATAAATTTTTCGGTGACGGGATCAAAACAATTCAAGCCTGCACCAGTCGTTCCAATCCAAATTTTTTGGTAAGCATCTTCCGTGATAGCGTAAATTAAGTTACTACTAATCGTATTCTTATCATCGGGGGAAGGCTTAAAGACTGAGAAATTGTAGCCGTCATAGCGATTTAGTCCATCGTTTGTTCCGAACCACATAAAGCCTCTACTATCTTGAAAGATGCTGTTGATTACGGCTTCAGATAGTCCGTCCTCTGCCGTAATGTGGTCAAAACGAACTTGGCTACTTTGTGCTTGAATAAAGTTTATGAAAAATATTGCTGCTAAAAAGCAAGTGATAAAGGTTGGTCTAAAATTCATTTTACTAAGATCGGGAAAAATATTTTACTTATTAGTATAAATGATTCTTTTGCTAATATAAATGATTCGTACTATTGATTTATACGAACCATCGCTTTGATTACGCCTGCTTCGGGATTCAACCATCCATCGAAATGTGCAATCATATCCTCAAAAGCTACTTGATGCGTGACGAAGGCATCCACTGGAAAGCGTCCTGTTCGTAGACTTTCGATCACCAGTTCAAAATCTGCTGTGGTAGCGTTACGGCTACACATCAGCGTTGTTTCTTTAGCGTGGATGGCTGGATGAGAAAACGTTAAATCA
>JBCDKV010000015.1:0-17604 GCA_038746215.1 Bacteroidota bacterium
CGAATTTATTTGGAAACAGGTAGCCAACCTGATTTCGAGGAACAGTCTTTCCTCATCGAACGCCAATTGAAACCCGAAGCTCGCAAAGATATGATCGAGCAATTTGCCAAATCTAATCTTGTACCGACCGCTATGATTGATATTTCGGATGGTGTGGCGTCTGAAATTTTTCACATCTGCAAGGAGTCAGGTGTTGGTGCTTACATCGAAGAGAGTGGCGTACCTATCCATCCCGAAGCACAGCAAATGGCATTGAAATTTAATCTTGATCCGATCACCTGTGCGCTAAGTGGCGGAGAAGATTACGAATTGCTATTCAGCATCAACCCCAATGATTTGGATAAAGTCAAATACTTAGCGGACATCTATATCATGGGTGAAATTGTTGCGCCAGATGATGGTATTAAGCTGCATACGACAGGCGGAAATATTCATCCTTTGCAGGCGCAGGGGTGGAAGCATTTTGGGAATAGTTGAAAGCACCAGTCTAATTAACAAGTCTAAAACGCTTCCCTAAACGGAAAAAATATAACTTGCCGTCCATAAATTAACAGCGACCACATGACGGACAAGTTGAAAGCATCCGAACCAGAAGACAAACCACCGATATTGAACACTTGGAGTCAATTGTATTGGATTATCCTCATCCTCCACGCACTCATCCTATCTGCTTTCTATCTATTCACTGAATTCTACAAGTAAACCTATGCACACGATTGATTGGTTGGTGATGATTGGCGTACTGGCAGCTATCGTCATCTATGGCATCTTACAAACCCGAAACGTCAATAATGTAAAAAGCTATTTGCTGGGTGATAAAGACCTCCCGTGGTGGACGATTGGACTTTCCATTATGGCTACCCAAGCCAGTGCCATCACTTTTTTATCCACACCTGGACAGGCTTTTGAAAGCGGAATGGGTTTTGCACAATTTTATTTTGGGATGCCGATTGCGATGGTATTGCTCTGTATTTTTGTGCTACCAATCTATTACAAACTCAATGTTTATACAGCTTATGAATACTTGGAGGGACGCTTCGATTTGAAAACGCGAACCCTAACAGCGGTTTTGTTTCTCATCCAGCGTGGTATGGCAGCAGGTATCACGATTTATGCGCCTTCTATTATTTTATCCAATATTTTAAATTGGGATTTGAACCTAACGATTTTGATCATTGGTACAGTCGTGATTTTATACACAGTTTTTGGTGGGACGAAGGCAGTTAGTGTGACACAAAAACAGCAGATGATCGTCATTTTGGTTGGCATGGTAATCGCAGCAGTGATCTTGGTGTTCCAATTACCTAAGGATATTTCATTCAGTAATGCGGTGAGTGTGGCGGGCAAAATGGGAAAACTAGAAGTAGTAGATTTTAGTTTTGATCCTTCTAATCGCTACACCATTTGGACGGGTTTGTTAGGTGGCGTCTTTCTATTTCTTTCTTATTTTGGGACGGATCAGTCGCAGGTGCAGCGGTATCTTTCGGGTAAGTCACTCAACGAAAGTCGATTGGGTTTGCTTTTCAACGGTATCATCAAAGTACCGATGCAGTTTCTGATTCTTTTTGTAGGTATACTTGTTTTCGTATTTTTTCAATTTACCAAATCACCACTCCATTTCAATCAAGCCAATCTCGTCAAACTAGAAAACACCGAATACGAAAGTCAGTTAGAGACGCTAGAGGCAGAACACACAACAGTTTTTGAGGAAAAACAAGTAGCGATTCGTAGTCTTATCGACGCCATAGAAGCTGAAAATGAAACACAAATCGAAGCAGAACAAAGTAGGGTTACGAATCTACTAGCGCAGGAAAATGAGATCAAAGCGCAAGTCGATACTTTGATTATGACCCAAGATCCAGATGCTAAAACCAAAGATGATGACTACGTTTTCATTACTTTCATTACAAGCTATCTACCCATTGGTTTAATTGGTTTGCTATTGGCAGTGATCTTTTCGGCGGCTATGTCTTCTACTTCCTCCGAATTGAACGCAGTAGCTACTACGACCGTCGTTGATCTTTATCGACGCTCTATTAACAAAGACAAAAGCGACCGTCACTACTTGAATGCCTCTAAATTACTTACCATAGCGTGGGGTATCATTGCGCTTAGTTTCGCGCTCTTTGCACCTTATTTTGATAACTTGATTGAGTTGGTCAACATCATTGGTTCGCTATTTTACGGAACGATTTTAGGTGTTTTCATTATCGCATTTTTCTTCAAGCAACGGGAGAATAAATCACTAGTACTGGGAAGCATTATTGGTGCTTTGCTCAGTATTATGGTCATCGCATTGATTCAAAAAGGCATTAACCCTAATACTACGCTGATCGGTGGCGCAGTAGGAAGTGTATTGGGCTATCTATACATTCGTCAATTTTTCGAGGGTATTCGACCAACGGCAGTTTTTATCGGTGCTATTTTAGCGGAGATCAGTGTGATTATTATCTATGTACTCTCTTATCAAGAAGTGCTAGAAATCTCCTATCTGTGGCTGAATCTAATTGGCTGTGTGTTGGTTGTATTTTATGCTATGATATTGGAAAATCTTTTACCCGCAAGTAGAGAAGTATAAAGTTGACATTCAGCGCGTTAGTACGATGTAATCCCGAATCAAAGTCTTTAGAAAATCAATCTTAGGATTGGGACTTTCGGGTACATCTAGTAGTTGCTCTAATCGCTTTGTCAGTTGAAGGATAATAGCTCGGTGCGCTTCGTTACGGTGGGTTTGGTAGCGTGCAATCGTATTTTTGATGAGCAACATATCTTGTTCACTCAATTGCCTCACTTGTGGATAGGTAGGTTCGTAGCCTTCGATGGAATCTATATTCAAAATGTCTTTTAGCTCAAAACTGATGCTACTACGCAAACGCACTACAGCGGTATTAGCAGCGTAATCTCCAATTCTTTGTTTCCGTTTGGAGGATAAAATCGACAATGCCCCGACGATACCTATGCAAAGCGAGAGGTCTACTAAGTAAAACACCGCTCGAATCAGATGGTCGCCCAAACTACTCTCCGATCCATCTACTTTCACGACTTTTATTTTCATCGCTTTCTTTCCCCATGACTGTCCATCGGCAAACAGTTCGGAACAAAACTGATACAGCAAGAAAAATACGATTGGTAAGAGCCAAGTGAACAGCATGATGAGCCAATCACTACTTTCGTCTAAAAAACCCGAAAAGTAGGCACTGACAATCAGAAAGAAGAGCGCATAATAAATCGCTCTGACAATGAGTACATCAATCACGGTAGCGAAAAAGCGATCTCGCAGGGAAGCTAGTTCGTATTCTATCGCTACATTTTGGGTGGTTTTGATGTCTATTGTTTGCATGAAATGGGTTTTGACTTTTAGGTTTTTATTTGTGCTGAGCGTATTTTTCCTATCAAACTACAGACAAAGTCTTAAATTTCATGATAACAGGCATTTCAAAAATATCTTCAATTTCTAGCATCATACAAGGCGTGCTCAAAGCTGTTAGTCATGAGTAATTGGGCTTTGTGGAACTAGTCTTGTAGCTTGCTAGGATATGTTTATCTGCATGGTAGAATTAGCCGCACCTCATTGTTCAAATTGCTAACTTCTATTTAGTAATGTATGAAGTTTTGAGCAATGCTTGAAGCAAATGCGAGTGTGTTCCTGAGATCGCGCAACAAGTATGCCCAAAGGTTTTTTGTGGACGGAAACACAAGTTCTCAGTTATTTTTCCTGAGAAAAATAACTGAGAACTTGTGTTTCCGTCCGAAGAGACCCACTGAGCATACTTGTTGCTCAATTATCTTGCACTGACTCAGGCTGTCTCTAAGTAGACTCATTGCTTTCAGAAGAAACCCTTTATAACAAAACGTCAAATGGATAAACGGGCTTATCCTAACTTTCTAAGTATCCAACAACCTGTTTGCTCACTCGTAGAATCTGACTGCTATCCACTTTAAGCAACCACTTTGCTAGAGCCAAAGACCGAACCCAAATATTCGCGGTTCAGACGAGCGATGTTGGCGACTGAAATACCTTTTGGACATTCCGCTTCGCAAGCCGTGATGTTAGAACATTGTCCAAAGCCTTCCTCATCCATTTGCGCAACCATAGCTTGTGCACGTTTCTTAGCCTCCACTTTTCCTTGTGGCAACATAGCTAGATGCGAGACTTTCGCAGAAACAAACAACATCGCAGAAGCATTTGGACAAGCCGCGACGCAAGCCCCACAACCGATGCAAGCTGCCGAGTCAAAAGCTGCTGACGCTTGCTCTTTTTCAATGGGTATTGCGTTGGCATCTTGTGCTTGTCCCGTATTCACAGAAACGTAGCCCCCCGACTGAATGATGCGATCGAAAGCATCTCGATTAACGACTAAATCGCGAATGACAGGAAAAGAACGCGCTCGGAAGGGTTCGATATAAATGGTATCGCCATCTTTGAAAGAACGCATGTGTAGCTGGCAAGTCGTAGTGCCGTTCTGTGGCCCGTGCGGATGACCATTGATGACCATGCTGCAAGTCCCGCAAATCCCTTCTCGGCAGTCATGTTCAAAAGCAACGGGTGCTTCTTTTTGTTGTAGTAGCTGTTCGTTCAGTACGTCCATCATTTCCAGAAAGGACATGTCTTCCGAAATATCGTCTAGTTTATAATCTACAAACTGTCCTTTTCGATATGTTCCGCCTTGTCTCCAAACTTTCAGTGTCAGTTTCATTGATATGATGTTTTTTTATTTTTTGTGTTCGATGTTTGATTCAAATTAAGTAAATGAGCAAGATTTTAGATATACTCGCCTTGCGATTATTATTTCTTGTATGCCTCTAGATTAATGTACTTTAGCTGGCTTAGTAACGGACAAACAATAAGTTCCACATTTTGACCGAGCAGATTTTGTTCTGATACTACTCAGCAAAAGGGATGCAAGGGTTCCCTTTTCTGAGTTAAACGTAGGAATCCTCTTGGCTGGCGAGGCTTTTCAACATTCTCGCAGTGTTGCTTGCAGAAAAGATTAAGTATCTTTTCAACGAAGAGAACCGCTAGCGGGCGGGATGCCTTGCCTACGCTTGGTCATAAATCGGGAAGTTATTATTTGATCGTTACTTATTGTCATTGTACTGTTGTTTAATCCTCTTCTTCTAATAATTCACTCAGCACCAATTCAAAGCCTTTAAGAACATCTTCGCCTAAAAGCGGAATATCAAAAGAGGGGATAAGTTCAATTGTCCCATTAATTCTATAAACAAAGGTTTGTTTAACCAAAGGATCGATTAACCATGCTAGGCGAACTTTGTTTTTGATATAAGCTTCCATTTTCTCTTTCAGCGTATCGAGATTATCGCTTTCAGAGCGAATTTCGATAACAAAATCAGGAGAAATATGAGCGAATTTTTTTCGATCTTCTTTCGGAAGTGCTTTCCAGCGTTCAATGGCAATCCAAGCTGCATCTGGTCCCTTTACAGATGAGTCAGGAAATGTAAATCCAGTGCTTGAATCAAAGCTTTTTCCACTCTTTTCTTTCTTGTTCCAATTATATATTTCTGACGAGACACTATTATTGAAGCTGCCTCCCTCCGAACCTGTCAAATCCATAATTATGATGTTACCCTCTGCATCTCGTTCCATATGCAAGTCATCGTTCAACTGACAAAATTCAAAGAATTCATCATCCGTAAAGCGATCCAGAGTTTTTATTTTTACCGCATTCATATAGGCTTCAATCTAAGTTTACAAGCAGTTCTTCTAAACTATGTTCCCACTCTATTGCACCTGCAATTACTTGTATCCTATCGTAAGTTATGGGCTGAAAATTTTGCTTTTCCATCAGACGTTCAAAAGTTACTTTTTTTCGCCATTCGACTATCGCATCTCTCAAATCCAGTTTTTCTTCGACTGCTTCCTTCTTTTCAATAACTTCGGCTTCTTTCTGTTCAGCCCGATAAGACACTTTCTTTTCACGAAGCACGTCCAAACTATCCGTCCCTTTAACTTGTGTTAGTTCACTAAGTACAGCGTCTAGTACTTGCTCCTCGTCTTTATCAAGTACTTATTCAAGGATGGATAATTTTCTCGCCTCTATTGTCATAAACTACCATAATCTTATTCGTACCGAAAACTATCCAAAAAAACTAGTAACTCCTCAAAGCTCTTACACTTTTTACTTGCTTTTCCAATATCCATTAACTCAGCAATCTTTAAATTATGCTGGGTGCTGATATAGCGTTTTGTCTTATTGGAGTTTTGATAGATAATTTTTTCCAGATGCTCTTTTGGGGATGTTATATTTTCAGGATTTGAAATAGATTTCATCTTTTTGGATAACTTGAACAAATCATTGACCGCATTTTCGTCGCTCAATAGCCAAGCTTCTATTTCTTCATTTGGGATGCAGATAAAATTGAATTCCGCTGGACTCTTTTTGACAAAAAAGGATAGATCTGATCTCAATTTTTCAAGCTCTCGACCATCTAGATCATGAACTAAAATAACCATGTTACAGCCTTTATTTTTTAGCTCTTTTGCATAACTCAAGGCTTTATTTCTCATTTTTCCGCAGCCACCACCTGCTTTTTTCTTAAAACGAAGTCCTTTTACACCAATATGCTTTTTTATTAAAGCTCGAACAGTGTCAAAATCACTAGAATCTTCCACAATCAAGCCAATGCCATTTACTTTTGGTTTTTTCTTACTCATGTTCCCAGTCAGTTTCCCGCCAATATTCGCCTAGATTACCTTCTGTTTCTAGGTATTCCTTTAGTAATTTATACTCGCTTTCAGACATGCTTTTACTTAAAGGCTTTGCTAGCGTTCCTTTTTCCCTATCTTTGGTAACCAAAACAACATTTTCGGGCGCGACTTGATCTAGCACGAAATCCGAATGTGTACTGATGACAATTTGCTTTCTTTTGGATTCCTGTTTTATGAGTTCCATAATGCTCAGTAGTAAGCCGTGATGAACTGAAATTTCGGGTTCTTCAATTAAAAGGACATCATTTTCGTCACTTAAGAGGTAAAAAATTAGTGCCAAGGTTCTAAAAGTGCCGTCTGAAAGTTGGTTAAACAAGAGGTTTAGTCCATCCACTTTGGCCGAAAGGGTTACAATTTCTCTTAACCTACCATTTTGGTTAGGAATTTTTTGAACCGAAAAATCAATACTTTCTACTAGATTTAGACCTTCTTTCCCAATCAGAAAAATGTACTGTTCAAAAAGCGTAGGATTATCTTTAAAAGTGCGATATAGATTTTCGAAGAATTCTGAATGATTTTCACTTGTTTTCTTTGCGCCAAATACTACTTGGCTGATCTCTATTGAGATTGGACAATTTTGGGAATTGGCAAATTGACTAGCACTGTAATAGCTTATATTCTTGAAAGACTTTACTATTGATAATACTTCCTCAAATTTTGCTCTACCAGCATGAGAATAATCGCCTTGATCGTCATAGAGATAATGAGCCCCATCAAGCAGATCAAAAGTCATTAATTCATAGTCAGGCTTTCCATTACTTGGTTTGTAGCTGATAACTGCACGCTTAATAAGGTCTTGATTCTGTTTATCCTCTTCAATTAACAGATTAGCTTTTAGCTGATAGGTTTTGTTTTCCTTTGTAAGAATTTTTAATTCCACAGTTGGATTCACAAAAGACGATGCATTCTTTGGTAGTTTTGGAATGGATTTATTAGCACGCTCTATTTTGGTAAATGAGTAAATAGCCTTTAATATATTACTCTTTCCGACCCCATTAGCACCAATCATAACCGTAAGTTCAGGATGCAATGCTACCTCTGTTTCAAGGCAAGAGCGGTAGTTATATATTGTAGTTTTATTAATCACGTTCTCTTGTTGAGGGCTGATACATACTACTCCTTCTACTAAGAATAGCCTTAGCCAAATCCTCTACTTCATTCAAATCCTCTTTAATTTCTTGACGTTTTTCTGTTGTCCATTCATTAGGTGTGAAGCTAACTCGTAAATTAATTAGCGTTTGGTCAATTGCTTGATCTAACTGCTGACTATCAAGATTTTTAGCTGTATTCGTCATATTATTATGATTTCATCTAGTATCTCATGTACCTTTGCTTCATCCATTCTTCACCTAATTCTTCCTTCAAACTGTCATATTCCTTTTGAATCAACTGAAGGTGAGCTTTCAAATCCTTCAGTTGATTTTGAGCAAATCTCTTTGTCATTAGTATCTACTTATAAGACCGCGTCTTCAACTCCACATTCTCAAACACCAATTCTTCTTTGTGCAAAATGGGTTGCATATCCTCACCGTATTCCCAAGCAGCAACATAGGTATAATCCTCATCGTTCCGCAAGGCTTCTCCTTCTTCGGTTTGGTATTCTTCGCGGAAGTGACCACCGCAAGATTCGTTACGATTCAAGGCATCCAAACACATTAGTTCCCCCAATTCCAAGAAATCAGCTACTCGTAGTGCTTTTTCAATTTCTGGATTGTATTCGTCGTTCGTACCTGGCACAAAAACATCGCTGTAAAACTCCGCACGCAGTTCACGAATCATTTTTCGCGCTTTTTTCAATCCATCGCCATTGCGTGACATCCCGCAGTAATCCCACATGATTTGCCCCAAGCGACGGTGAAAGCTTTCTACCGATTGACTACCTTGTATAGCCAGTAACTTCGCAATTCTATCTTTCACCTCCTGCTCGGCTTGCTCAAATTCGGGTAAGTCCGTACTGATTTTGGGTGTACGAATTTCTTTGGATAAAAACTGACCAATGGTGTAAGGAATCACAAAATAACCATCCGCCAATCCTTGCATCAAAGCCGAAGCACCCAAACGGTTCGCACCGTGATCGGAAAAATTGGCTTCACCCAATGCAAAACAACCTGGAACGGTCGTCTCCAAATTGTAATCGACCCAGATACCGCCCATCGTGTAGTGTACGGCTGGATAAATTCGCATGGGTACTTTATAAGGATTTTCGTCGGTGATTTTTTCGTAAATTTCAAATAAATTACCGTATCGCGCACTAATAGCGTCCTTGCCCAAGCGGTTAATGGCATCCGCAAAATCTAGGTAAACTGCTAGTCCCGTTTTGCTCACCCCACGACCTTCATCGCATACATATTTGGCAGCACGAGAAGCCACATCACGTGGCACTAAGTTTCCAAAGGCGGGATAGATGCGCTCCAAATAATAATCTCTTTCCTCTTCGGATAGATCAAGTGGTGATTTCTCTCCTTTCCGAATGGCTTCCGCATCTTCTATGGATTTCGGTACCCAAACTCGACCATCGTTTCGCAAGGATTCGGACATCAAAGTCAATTTAGACTGATAGTGTCCAGAAACGGGGATGCAAGTGGGATGAATTTGCGTAAAACATGGATTGGCAAAATAAGCCCCCCGACGATGCGCCCGCCAAGCTGCCGAACCATTGGAGTTCATAGCGTTGGTGGAAAGGTAGAAAACGTTCCCGTAACCGCCCGTTCCCAAGACCACACAGTGTGCTGCGTGTCGCTCAATTTCGCCTGTCAATAAGTTTCTCGCAATAATTCCCCTTGCTTTGCCATCAACGACCACTAAATCCAGCATCTCATGCCGATTGTACATTTCAACATTGCCATTAGCGACTTGGCGAGAAAGGGCTTGATACGCACCAATCAATAGCTGCTGTCCCGTCTGTCCACGAGCATAAAAAGTACGACTCACTTGTACGCCACCAAAGGAACGGTTGGCAAGCAAGCCTCCATATTCACGGGCAAAAGGAACACCTTGTGCTACACATTGGTCAATGATGTTGACACTAGCTTCTGCCAAGCGGTGTACATTAGCTTCACGCGAACGATAATCACCTCCTTTAATCGTATCGTAAAACAAACGATAGACGCTATCACCATCGTTTTGGTAATTTTTAGCTGCATTAATACCACCTTGCGCCGCAATGGAGTGCGCTCGACGTGGACTGTCGTGGAAAGTGAATACTTTAACGTTGTAGCCCAACTCGGCGAGGGTTGCGGCACATGCACCACCAGCCAAGCCCGTCCCCACCACAATGACGTCAATCCGGCGCTTATTGTTAGGCGCCACCAAGTTCATTGTACCTCTGTATTTCGTCCACTTTTCACCCAGCGAACCCGCTGGTATTTTTGCATCTAATTTTGTCATGATCTGCGTTTTTTATTTTTTTTGAACCCTAATCTACATGATGTAATACTTTGGGGTTTTCAGGAGTAGCTTATGCTCTAAACTGAAGGCTGATCAGTATTTTTGCCTAGAAAATAGTCGTTTAAAAAAGCCTCTCTTCTCTTTCTTATCCGATAATTTATATTTGATGGGAAAAGTGAATCTTACTCTAACATTTTCGCCGTTTTGTCTCCCAGGAATCCAAAATACATCTTGTTCGATCATCTCTTGTATAACTCTCACGCTTTCTTCTCCACAGCCACCACCAATATCTCTAACCAGTTTGATATCAGAAATTGAACCATTTTTCTCAATAGTGAACTGTACTACGCAAATTCCTTCTATTCCGTTTTCTCTAGCGATAGCAGGATAGCTAACATTTTCATAGATAAAAGTAAGCAGTTCGTTTTCTGAACAAGACCTTCGCTCTATTTCATCCTCTATATCTTCGCAGCCAGGAAAACGAGGCATTTCATCTACTAATCTGTATACACCATCTGTCGGCTCGGTTTGTGCTTGGGCGAAGAACATACAAAAGAATATTGGAATTAGTGTTATCAGTTTTTTCATGGTTGTGGTATTTAGTTAATTTTCATAAGAAATTAGGTGTCTGGCAAACTATGCTTTACCGCCTGTAAATTGATGTAAATTGCTTTTAGCTCTTCTAATTGAATGGCATCGAAACTTTGGGATAAGCTGTACAAATAACTGTTTGATTCGTCTTTTTCTAAAATGGCAAAATTCCAATATCGTCCTTGGATATATGCGCCTTTTGCTTCTTTTGTTCTGTTTTGGGCTATGGCAACCATAAGTTCCGCTAGCAACTGGTCATCGGGCAAACTATTGGAAAAAGAGGGTTTAAATTCTTGTATGAAAAAGTAAGGTAATTCTGGTTCTTTGAACCCTTTCGCAACCATGTAGTCTACCTTTCCACTAAATATCGTATCATTGATTTCTGCACTGATCGTTCTTTCATACCAATCCCTAAACGCTCCTTTAAAAAAGTTTACTTTATTGAGCAAGGGGCCAATTAATTTGATTTTCAGTTCTTCTTCCGAATAAGAATTGATGTAAGATTTGTTCTTCTTGATTAAAGCAGTCAAAAAGTCTACTTCCGCTGCGGATAATTCATAAGAAAATTTAAACCAATCTTCAAATTTGCGTTCATCTATCACTTGCTTAATCGGCACAATAGCATTAAGCTGCTTGAAACTGACGTTTGCAAATGAAATTCTATTTTCCATTTGGTAAACTTTCTTTGACTGCTTGTAGATAGCAATAAATCGCCTTCAAATCCTCTAGTTTTCCTGCGGAAAATGCAGGAGAAATCCAGTAGTGATAAGCACCTTCACTATCTTTTTTTAAAATAGCAAAAGTCCACAATTGTCCGATAATGTAAGCACCCTTGATTTCATGTGAGTTATTGAGATGAAGGGCTACCATTAATTCAGCTAGCAGTTGATCGTGTGGATTACTTCTAGATAGAGAAGGACTGAACTCTTGTATAAAAAAATAAGGTGATTCTGGTTCTTTAAACCCATCTGCCACCATGTAGTCCACCATTCCTCCAATTTGACACCCATTTATTACTGCACTAATACTCCGTTCGTACCAATCTTTATGTATGCCAAAGTAAAAATCTATTTTGTTGAGTATTGGAATAATGAATTTTGCTTTTAGTTCTTCTTCAAAGTAAAATCTTAAGTAAGTTTCGTATTTATCAATAAGTTCGCTTAAAAAAATGGATTCGCTTTCTGATAGCTCATAATCAAATGAAAACCAATCCTTAAATTTATCGACATCCGCATATTCTTTGATTGATGCTACTTTTTTGAGTTGACCAACAGTCACAGAACTAAATAAAATCTTTTTTTCCATTGCCTCTAAATGACTTTATCCTATGAATACTTCTATTCTTCAAACTTAATCTTCCGATAAATCCGCTTCATCGACATTTTCAAATCAATTGATCTGAAGTAGACTTCTGCATTCAAATCTTCTATAATTTTAATGCGCCATAGGTCTTCTTCCTCTCTAAAATAGGTCTTGACGTATGCTTTATCTTTGTGAATCAAGATATACTCTTTAGAGGAGTCCAATGTTTGGTATTCGTCAAATTTTGAAATTTCATCCATTTCTTCGGTACTTGGTGACAATACCTCAAAGATCAAAAGTGGGTTTGTAATTACTTTTTTATTGTCGTTATAATATTCATAATCTCCCTCTACCACGCTGGCATCAGGATAGTGCCCTTTGTTATAATCTTCAATGTAGATCATTGTGTCGCTATTGGTCACTTTGTATTGATCTTCATTTTCAAAAAAATAATTATCTAAGTGAGCGTAGATATTGATAGCAATATCGTTGTGGTCGGTAGTAGCTCCTGCCATGTCTTTTATGTTGCCGTTGATAAACTCATGCTTTTCCGCTGCTCCTGCTTCGAACAAAAGAAATTCATCAAAACTCAACTTTGTCTTTGCTGCTAGTGGAAGTTTTGCTGTCATAAGCGCTAATTTTAGTGCAAAAAGCTATCCAAAGGATACCAACCCAAGAACATAAAAATGGGGATAATGGCAAATAGAATAGGCACGATCACGGCGATGAATGCCCCGACACCTTTGATGAATGGGGTGTACTTGGGGTGATTCAAGCCCAACGTCTGAAAGGCACTTTGAAAACCATGTAGCAAGTGAAAAGCCAAACTGACCATTCCGAGTATGTAAATGATAACAAAAATGGGCTTGCTAAAGGTCACTTCTACTCTAGCAAATAGGTTTTTAACGGGTTCTTCGTAGCCTTCATAGGTCACCTTATCGACGCTCCCAAACTTCATGGCAAACCAAAAATCCCCCATGTGAATGATAAGGAAAATCAATATTAAAATACCCAACCACGCCATATTGCTTGCCGCGAAAGAATTCGTCCCTACCGCTCGCGTAACCTTTCGAGCGTAGCCTTTGCTACCTCTAGCCGCACGATTTTGTAGCCAAAGTACCAAGCCTTGCACCGCATGGAGCAATATACCAGTATACAATCCGTAGGAGATGAATTTGATGACTGGATTAGTCGTCATAAACTTGGCGTAGACATTAAAACTTTGCCCCTCGTCATTCACCAGCAATTGCAGATTTCCTGCTAGGTGTACGACTAGGAAAGAGATCAGGAATAATCCCGTCAGGCTCATTATTATTTTTTTCCCAATGGAAGATGTCAAAAAATTGGTTAACCACCGCATTGTCAATAGATTGTTTGTTTACCGCAAATTTACGCTATAAAAACCACAGAAGGATTGATAAGTTGGAAAGATAAGATTTATTTAGAATAAGTCTAAAGAATTAGTATGTATAGTAAATGAACTTGCATGCGTAGAGAAGTTATTTGTAATCATAAAATTAAAATTTTTACTTCGCAAAAATTTTAATTTTGGGAGGACACTCTGGACAGCAATGCGGTTATCCTCACTCCTTCACCAACTTCCCTTCGATAAGCATCATATCTTTATCTTTGACTTGATAAAAATAGACCCCAACGGGCAGGTTTACTAATTGCGGAGCGGCACATTCTATGAATCCATCGCTTGCTACTACTTCCTGCGCCCAAACCACTTTTCCTAGCGCATCTACTAGCTGAACTTGGTACAACTGTTGCGCCGAAGCAGCAGGAAGTGTGATAAAAATACGATCACGAAAAGGATTTGGATAAGCTCGATTATTGTCTGGGACTACCTCCGATTCCACCTTCAGCAACAACCCAATATTTTGATCCATCCACGCCAAACGATCTACAATCCAAGTCTTTAGCCAACTCATTTCTGCGGCGTAGGTATCCGCGACAAAGAAATTGGGCCAGACGTATTGACCTAAGACATCCCAACGTTCAAAGTTGCGCACTTGGGCTTCTGCCAGCAGTTGCTGCATTGAATCTACTTTAGCCAAAATAGCAGCATTACTTAAGGTGTTTTGCCGCAAGTCTCGCCAATCATCTACTAGTGCCGTCTGGAAATTTGGGTCTTCCATCAGGCGTTCCCACCAAAAAGGAATCGGGACACGATCTTCGGGACAAATGGTATTGAATTGATTGAATACCCAGCCTGTTGGATTGCCCGAAGTACAGTAATCTGCGTTTCCAAAACCCAGATTAAAGTCCCAAACAGGTCCCATTTTCAGTTTGGGATCATTGCTGTCTTTGTCCTTATAAAAATAGGTGCTGAGGCGAAAGCCATCTACATTTTTAGCGATTTCATTGACCATCCAAAACCGAATGAAACTTTGCACATCCACGTATTGTAAATAGCCGTTTTCTGCATCTACAAATTCGTCCGAATCAAGGGCATCCTCAAAATCCCTCATATAGTCTTGGATGTAGGTCATTTGCTCGGGTGTGATTTCATCCGCTTCGGGCGTATCGTACTGGAAATTGATTTCGTAAGGTATTTCGCCGCGAGAAGTATAGTCCGAAGTCCAACCACCCACGTTGCTACCCGTAAATTTGTCGATCTTTATGATATAGCCACCCGTTAGGTCATCACCACTATTTTCATCCTCTTTTAGGTTGTTAATATCCACCCGATCCTTGTCCCGCTTAATTTTTTCTGTCAACAAATAGACACCTCGATAATCGCCATTCAGTAGCAATTCACAAAAGCGAACCCGTGGTGCGTAATCCATTAAATCGCGTCCAATCTGATAGGCTAAAGCGTTGCGCATCAAAGATTTATCAGAATATGGCCCGTGTAGTACCCAATCATTTTCCTTTGGCATTCCTAGTAACTCGACATTGTTGTTGCTGCCGTCTGCTTCTCTGGTCTCAAATCCGTAACCTTTTTTATCAAACAGTTGTGAACTAGACCCCCTAATTTCTATCCCGATCTGCCCGTCGTAGTCATTCGCTTCGTCTTCTACTGTATTTCGTCCATTTTCATTGGCAATCAGCCGCATATTTGCCGTAATTTTTGGTTCGTCTGGGATAGGTTGTTGGGCTGGCGTTTCAATGATTAAGATAGGTAAGTTACTACTCGTGAAATCGACTTCCACGGGAGCAACGAACCACTCGGGTGGACTAGCGTATTCCAACTCGGTATCCGTTTTGCCCAAACTGAGGTAGAAATTAGAACTCAAATCGGAAGAAGTGCTATTGACGTTATGTACTTCAATCGCAAAGGTATTTTCGCCTGCTCGTAAGAGTGCTGCTACGTTTGTTTGATCGAAAATACTGCGCTCTGGCTTTCTGCCTCTGTACAAACTGGCTTCATGATTGTCCGTCGCTAACTGGTCGAAAGTTGTTGCGCTGCCAAATTCGCCCATGTTGAAGCGGGTCAATTCTTGTCCATTCAAATAGGCAACAAAACCGTCATCAAAGTCGGCGTCCAGTAGGATTTTTTCAATATTAGCCAGCGTATTGAGCTGGAATTTCCGAACCAAATAGACCGATAGCGTATTAGGAATGATGCTGTTATCGTCTTCGTCGCCATAGCCAAATCCACCTTTTCCCGTTGTCCAAGCACTAGCGTCAAAATTACTTTGATTCCAATTGCTAGGAGGTGCGCTCGTGCCGACGAAATAATACCAGTCGTCTTCTGCGAAAACGATTGTTTCCCAATGATCTATTTGTGCAACTATTGGTAGGCTGCTAGCACAAAGGAGTAAGGCGATGATATTACTTAATAAAGTGATTTTCATTATTTTCAGTTAGGTGTGTACAAAGTTTTGAGCAATACTCGAAATAAGTTCTAGTAAAGTGCTTGAGATCGCGCAACAAGTATGCCTAAAGGGTTTTTATGGACGGAAACACAAATTTCAAGAAAAATGAAATCTGTACAATCGTTATTCTCATTATTTATTTAGGGGTATACGAAGTTTTTGGTAATGCCTGAGAAAAATTTTAGTAAAGCACTTGAATTCGCGCAACAAGTATGCTCAGTAATTCCTTGCATTGACTCAGGCTATTTCTGAGTAAAATGTTAACAAAACTGAGACTTCATACAGCCCTATTATCTATTCAAAAGTAAAAGCAATTATACGTTCTGCTTGGTGTGTGATATAAATATTTTCCTTTTCATAGAATTGGGGATGACCTACATCGCCATAATTAAAAGGTTCAAAAGATACTCTTTCTCCGTCTACTCTATTTAATAAAACAAGCGGTCCGCTGCCACGGTCATTGTCATCTCTGATGTAAAATAGCTTATCTTTGAATACCGTCGGATGATTTAGGATAGACAGTCTGGTTAGAAATCTTGATTTCCAGATTTGGTTTCCATTATTTCCATCAATCCTAGACATTTCTGTATCAATAAAATATAATTCGTCTTCAACATTCGCAATCCTTCCACTGCACTGATTATCCGAAGTCCAATTTCTCTGACCAGTAATCTTATTATAAGATTTACGCCCATTCAGAATAATCGCATTCTTCCACGCGATTGGTGGATATTCGGCTGGAGGAAGAAAGTTGGTTTCTAAGGTATCCATCCAGTTAATGGAATTATCATCGTTGACGCTAATAAATAATGTTGTCGCATCTGGTGGATTTAATGATTGGTAGTAAGAAACCGTCAAGAACATGTCGTAGCCACCATTTACTTCATCCTCTAGGAAAAGCGGCGTACCAAAAAGTTGCCGATAAGTTAAATCGTTCTCCCACTCAAAAGCCTTTTCCAACGCTCCCGTTTTTGTATCTATCGAGAGAATCATGGCTCTATCATCTGATCTGTCGGTCAATGATCGATATACCTTTCCGTCGTGATAGACTGAAAACACTTGATAATCAGAAGATAGGCGTGTGGAAGAAATTTCAGGAACGTCAAGAAAACGAACGGTCTTGATCGATTTCTTTTTTATCAAATCAAAAACTTCTATAACATATTTCCCATCATCTAAATATAATATATCATCTCCCACTCTAATTTTACTGATCCATCCACCTAAAAAGTCCTCAAATTTATGTTCCCATTTCTTCTCCAAGCTTCTCAAATCATATGCCTCTAAAAACCACTGACAGTCCTCTGTTTGGGCAAATAGCAAATACTCATCCTTGTATATTACCCCATCTTGTCCCAAAAATCTATTATCAGCAGGAATGCTCCACAATTCTTTAAGCACGAGCTTCTTTTCTGTCAAATCATTTTCCTTATTGCAAGCCAATAAGAAGACCATGATGAGTATTGTAATTGGTGTGCTTTTCATAATTTATGTTTTTATAAGTTTCTATACTTTTTCATCTTGTTTGCGATATAGCCCAGCACAAAATAGATATTTCTTTACATAGTACAAAGAATATCTCTCCATATGGTATTGATATTTTGAACACGCATTGACCTCATGCACATTCCTAACATGCTACCGATTCATAAAAAACGCTTTGAATGCCTCCAATTCTTGAAGCTCTTGCTGTACAAAACGATCAAAGAGACGATCTCCAACCTGTGTTTGTAGAGCAGAGATACCCACATCAATGAGACGAAGTCCCGTATC
>JBCDKV010000016.1:0-17303 GCA_038746215.1 Bacteroidota bacterium
AAAAATAAGTTGAAATTTGTGTTTCCGTCCGAAGAGAATTACCAAGCATACTTGTTGCGCGAATTCTTTGCATTGACTCAGGCTGTTTTTGAGTAAAATGTTAAGCAAAACAGGACTTCGTATACGCCTAATTACTCATCACAAGTTCCCTGATCCAAAATTCTCATTTTCACGCTTTCCCCCACGTATTAAAAAGTCCGCATAAACATATTAAACGCCTTTGATAAATACAAAAAATCGAAGGTAAAAAGCCAATTTTAGTCCCTCATAACATTCGCGGTTAAATTGGCGTTAAAGTAAGCGAATTTAAAGGGTTTTGTGCTAACTTTAGAATTTTTGTTAGGTGCGTATGAAGTTTTTAAAATACTCAACGCAAGTTAAAGTAAAGATTTTGAGATCGCGCAACAAGTATGCCCAGCGAGTTTTTATGGACGGAAACACAAGTTTTTCAGAAAAATTTGTGTTTCCGTCCGAAGAGAATTACCAAGCATACTTGTTACGCGATTTCTTTGTATTGCTCAGGCTGTCTCCAAGTAAAATATTGAGAAAACAGGACTTTGTACAGCACTAAATTTTTGTCAGCTATCACAAGTATTTCAAAGCATGAATAAGAAAGCCATTTCAGCTATTATTGGTTTAATGATTGTGGCACTCATTGGAATTACGATCCTACAAGTTGGACTCATTCGCTCCGCAGTGGAACTCAAAGAAGACCATTTTGAGCAGGATGTCTACGCCGCCCTCAATGCAGTGGTCGAGCGAATTGAGGAGCAGGAGAGGCTAGAAGCGATCAATAACAATAATGGATTTACCGCTCGCTTTCAGCGCAAAGACGAAAACAGAGATTTGAGTCTTTTTTCGGGCAAAGGATTTGGCGAATATACCGCAGTAGTAAAAGGGAATGGCTCACTTTTTGATTCACCCGAACTGGAATTTCTACAATACAGAAGCAGGGTCACGGATCGACCCATTGTGGAGCGATTTACGCTGGAACAAATTGACAATTACATTCAAAAAGAGCTAAAAGATCACAACATCAGTACGGCTTTTCACTACGGTGTTTTCTCGGAGGCAAAGGGCAGTATGGTGATAGAAGATGGGATATACGTGGTGGAAGATTCTGGTGCTAAAGACTTTATGAACGATCAGAATAACCTTTACACGACCGATTTTAAGGTGCATCTTTTTCATCCAGATGGGAAAACAGCAGGTTGGATTTCCGTTTTCTTTCCCAATGCAAGTAGTTTCGTTTGGAAACAAGTTTGGATCAATATTATAGGTTCTATACTCTTCACCTTAGTCATCCTTTTTTGTTTTGCCTACACCATCAATGTCATATTCAGACAAAAGAAGCTTTCCGCGATGAAGACCGACTTCATCAATAATATGACGCATGAGTTTAAAACGCCTATTGCTACCATTTCACTTGCCGCTGATTCCATTGCTAGCCCGATGATCGCTGGGAAAGCGGATAAAGTAGAACGCTTTGCGAATATCATTAAGCAAGAAAATAAGCGTATGAACAGCCAAGTGGAAAAAGTGCTGCAAATGGCCTTGTTAGATAAAGAGGACTTCAAATTAAAAATTAGTTCAATTGATATGCACCACGTCGTGCATACTGCGGTGGAAAATATCAAGCTGCAAGTAGAGAAAAAAGAGGGTGCCGCCTACGCAGATTTGAAAGCGGAACAAGCTTTTGTTGAAGGAGATATGACACATGTTTCTAATATTATTAATAATTTGCTGGATAATGCCAATAAATATTCGCCCGATCAGCCCGAAATATCTGTTCATACGCGCAATGTTCCCAATGGCGTAGAGGTGACCATCAAGGATCAAGGCATCGGGATGTCAAAAGAGGCACGCAAAAATATTTTCGACAAATTTTATCGGGTACATACGGGCGATTTGCACGATGTAAAGGGATTTGGTTTGGGACTGAGCTATGTAAAAGCTATGATGGACGCACATAAAGGCACAATAGACGTTAAAAGTGAACTGGGGAAGGGGAGCAGTTTTATTTTATTTTTCCCTTTTCGAGTCTAAAATTGCGAATAGATTTGGTGGGACTTGGATAAGAATAGCAATTTGAGTATTTTTGGAAAGTTTTGTGAACATTTAGAATTCGATCTGCTTGCACGTAGCCATTAAGTTTGATTCTCATTAGTGCAACATACCAGCCAAAACTAACCAACTACCCAGCGCATTATGCTATTTACTCATTAATCTGCCCTCACTAATAATAAATACGCACTAAACCGCTACTTTTTGTGGTTCTTACACGTACACTAAGGCTGCTTTCACAATCAAACGTACAGATTTTAAACAATCCGTGAACCTTATTATGTAAAATTACAAATTATGACGATTACAAGCAACAAAATACTGTTAGTAGAAGACGATCAGAATTTTGGGGATGTATTAAGATCCTATCTAGAGATGCACGATTACGAGGTAACGCTCGCAACGGACGGTGTGCAAGGCTTAGAAAAATTCAATAGGGGAAAATTTGACCTCTGCATCTTCGATGTAATGATGCCCAAAAAGGATGGTTTTACACTAGCACAAGAAATTAGAGAAAAGGACACCGAAACGCCAATTATATTCCTCACTGCCAAAACGATGAAAGATGATGTGATCAAAGGCTTCAAAATTGGTGCGGATGATTATATTTCTAAGCCGTTCAATTCTGCGGAATTGCTGATGCGTATTCAAGCTATCTTGAAGAGGAGCCAAGCCAAATCAGATCCTAGAGAAGAAATTAAGGAGTTTGATATTGGACGTTTTCATTTCAATTTTCCGCTGCGCATTCTTACTTTCGATCCAAATGGAATAGCTAGAAAAGATAAACTATCGCCCAAAGAAGCGCAGTTGCTGCGAATGTTTGCCATGTATAAGAATGATATTTTGCCGCGTTCGGAAGCACTGACGAAAATATGGGGAGAAGATAACTATTTCACGGCGAGAAGTATGGATGTATTTGTGACTAAGCTGAGAAAATATTTGAAGCCCGACGAAGATATTGAAATTGTCAATATCCATGGAAACGGCTTCCAACTTTTAGTGAAAGAAGAAGAAAACGTCTGATGAGTTAGTCGAATAATTTATTGATTCGGCACTTTTGGCTAAAAAAAACGATAGGATTATACTTGTATAATCCTATCGTCATATATACCTAGTTGATTTGTTAGTATGTCAAACTTGTAGGTAAATTTTGTGCTATTGCTAATCTGATTGAGCAACAAAAAATATACTTCCTGAGTACTCAAAACACCGCATTTCGGTGAATTTATAGCTTTGCGCTAGTAGGTGTACTAGTTTCATCGAAAGACTTGCCATTCCATAGCCCTAACCACTCACAATCTTTTCCAATTCTCTTGTAAGAAAGATATTGTATGACTGCCTCTCTTTTCTTTTCGCGATGTATCAATATTGCACTGTTGCCAGAGTTGACGTTGAAATAGTATTTTCCAACACCCATGGTGAACTTTTTCTTCATATCGTATCAAATTTATAGTTTTCTCTTTCATTTGGCGGCTAATCAGCACAAACCCACGCACTTATCTGACCCCGCTATAATAAATAAACTCTAAAATCAACGACACTAGATTAAATTTAGTTTAATTTATGGATAAGTTTATCGACTTACTTGACACTATCTTTTAAAGATTAAATTAAAAACTTCGTTTCAACTTTCGGGAGTCCTTAAGATAGAAATGATGTTGCTCTTGATGATTCTTGGAAAAATCATTCAAAAACGATATCATTTCTGTTCAAAAAGACCACACGAATTGCTGATCTTTATGGAATAAAATCAGTAGGTCACGAAGTCTCATTTTTATTAAAATTTCATTCAAAAATAGTCTGAGTCAATGTGAGAAAATTGCGCAACAAGTATGCTCAATAAGTCTCTTCGGACGGAAACACAAATTTCCAGTTATTTTTTAGGAAAAATAACTGGAAATTTGTGTTTCCGTCCATAAAAATCTTTAAGCATACCTGTTGCGCGATCTCAGGAGCTTTACCAGTTTTACTTCAAGTACTGCTAAAAACCTCGTACACTTCTAAATAAGAATCCAGTCATTTGAGTCAAAAGTATAAAGTCAAGTGCTAAAGCTTACGAATCAAAAACAATCCATCTCGAATCGGTAGCAAAACATTTTCTACGCGTTTGTCTTGCTGCACTTTTGCATTGAACGCACGAATACGCTCCGTGTCCGTATCTTGATCGCCTCTGATCACCTTTCCACTCCACAATACATTATCGACCAAGAGGTAGCCACCCGTTGTCAAGCGCTCCAAAGCCAAATCGTAATAGAAAGCATTATCGTTTTTGCCCGCATCTATAAATACCAAATCAAATTGCTCAGACAAGCTTGGTACGATCTGTTTGGCGTCGCCTATGTGCAATTGTACTTGCTGCTCCAAATTCGCTTTTTTCAAATATTTCCTGATTAAATATTCCAATTCTTCGTTCACTTCTATGGTATGCAAGACACCGTCTTTCGCTAGTCCTTGCGCCAGACATATGCTTGCATAGGCAGTAAAAGTACCGATCTCAAGAATCGCTTTGGGCTGAATCATTTTGCTGATTAGACTAAAAAGTTGTCCTTGCAGCGGACCAGACATCATTTGTGGTGCGAGGGTTTTTAGGTGCGTTTCTCGCTCTAATTCGTATAAAATCTCAGTAGGCAGTGAAGAGTGTGCTAGTGCGTAGGCTAAGGTTTCGTTTTGAAGCTGTTTCGTTGTTCTTATCATCGCTATATTTGGATTGGATCAATGCAATTGTTAAAAGTTAGTTTTTTCTTTACTAAGTCCCTTCGGGCGGGGACATGAATTCTCAGTTATAAAAGACTGTTGAACATACCTATTGCGCGATCTTAGGAGCTTTACTAGGGCTTATTGAGAGTACATCTCTAAAAACGCATACGCGCTTATTTCATCATTTCTTTTGCTATAATCTTATCCACTTTTTTGGTACTAAATCGCTGCTATCTCTATTCGAATTAGTGAACCATACTTTAGGAGCAATCACGATCTTTTCAGGATTTTCACTCAGCCAAGCTGCCCACCACGCATAGGAGCTATTTGGAATAATAAAATGTTTACAAGCTTGCATTAATTGAAACTTATTGATGTACCTATGTCCATTCATTTCAGCGCCAACAATATGAACAGGATGCCCATTTATTCTAATATTTTTTCTGCCCCATTCAATGTCGTCTGAGAAAACAAAAAAATGAGGCTGTTGTAATCTTTTAATCATATAATCGCTAGCACGTGTAAAGTAGGCTACGTCTGCTACTTTTAACCAGTCTACTAACAAAAAATCGGTACGTCTAATGTTTAAGCATACAGAATTAGTGGATGCTATCTGTTCAAATAAATCACTAGATGCTGGCAGGCGTTCATTTCGGAATTGGAATTCCGCTCTGATAGTAGCAGTAACGTTTTCAAAGTAACGTTCGCTTTGCCACCAACCATTATAATATGTATGATCAGGTGGTTGGTTCAGTAAAGCTTCTATGACAGGAAATTGTGTTTCTTTAAAATATTGCTTGCCCCTTAGTGCATATTTCTTGGTCCATGATCTGACATAAGGAGTAGGAATTGCATATAGCTTCTTGATAACACTAGGCGGTAGTACAAATTTTGGTTCAATTTGGAATAGGTCTAAATCGTAATGTCTGGGTGTTGTATTTTTTAAATTATGGTCAAGCAATTGGGATAAATCTAAGTACAAATTTGTTCCTATGCGCTCTGCAATACCGCGTCCTGCTGCATATTGAAACATTTGATTACCCATTCCGCCTTTTAATCTTATTACTATCAAATTCAGAAATTTTAATTTTCTTTGTTATCTAGATTTTTGAGAAAGCCAAAAGACTATACGTATTTTTGTTAATTGAAGACTTCCTTTTCAAAAGTCCCTTAGAGCATGTTTGGAGTACTATCTTCCTGTAAACCAATATTTTACGAACCTGACTTTGAAAATAATTGCTGCTAACCCATCCGCGAAGCGGTTCTCTCGCTTAAATATTCACTGAATATTTACCTAAAGAATCGCTCACTCATCTCGATAAAGTCGCGATTATTTTCTTCGCCAGAACCGTAAACTCTTGATTTACAGTTCAATCCCACTCCAAACAAGCTCTTAGCGTTCTTTTACTTCTTGTGTTACACACTTAATAAATTATGGAGAAGACAATTTTTTTGACACCCAGCATAGAAGTATTATTGGTTTCAGCGGGTGGTGTAGGTACGACTTTTCTAATGGATGCCATTAGCAAATATAGGATTACCAATTGTACTTCCAATACAGATCAATACAAACATAGTCCAATTCCTCCTATTCGTTTTTTTAGATCCCCAAAAGCCATTTATGTATTCGGAGACCCTGTCTTGGCAGTCATTTCGCTTTTTCGTAGGTCGTATCATCATGTACAATCTAAAAGACACAACAAGTATATCAATCCTGAACTTGTTCTACCGAAAGAAATGACTATTGATGAATATGCTGACTTAGAGCAAGATGCGCTTAATTTACAATATCATTTCAATAATTGGTATATTAACTATCGTATCTATGATACCCTCTTTGTGCATTATAACGCAATCCATGATTCCTTAGAAGTGATACGTCATTTTCTGAGCTTGCCAGAAAGCTTTATCCATAATTTTCCAGAAAAGAAAATGCGCAAATCAAGTATACAAGACATCAACTCACAAACGCTGGCAAAGTTAGAAAATACCTACCAATCCTTCAAAAACCATCTACAAAGTTTAGATGCTAACTTTATCAGAACTAGTGGGAGTAGTAATCATATCTATCTAGCACTACTAAGCTCAACTTATCAAAAAGCATACAAGTCATACCTGTACAGAAAGTGGCCAGTTTTGCGTCAATTATCTACCTTCCGCCTGACAGAAATCTATAAAATATGAATCTGTACGATTAAATTCAGGAAACACTGGTTTACATTCTATCCAGAAGTGACTTCGGATCAGCATTTGGTTTAGTATTGGGCACTAGTCTGAGTCAGATAGGAATATCAATATAAGAAGCCTATATTTTTTGCGTTTGGGGAAATTTGTATTGCGCTTTACCACTTGCGATTTTATGACATTGACTTAAAATATACATATACTTTTTGTAGGGTAAAAAAGTGCATTTCCATTTTTTATAATATGGTGATTTAGTAAGCACTCCATCACTAGTTCGACAACTGAACAATTTTACAATTCGACGTTCTAATTTTTTCCACGAACAAACATACAAATACCTTTCCGTTTCACATCCTAATGCGACCAAAACATAAACAATCTTGCAAACTGTTAAATTTTTTGTAGAAAAGCATTACTTTTAGCCGTCTAATGCGTTAGATAAATTTGTCATGTCCTCAACTATTTAGTACACCGACGCATCCATAAGTAACAACAGTGAAAGCCGCTGTGCTTTCAACGACAAGCAAAAATTCAAATACAAAATGAACTTAGACCTTTTATTGCTATTCCAAAATGCTGAATTAGAGACCGTGACCGAAGAAACCAGCGTGGAAACACAAAGTCTCTTTGACATCATCATCCAGTCTGGCCCACTTGGTATTGGGATCGTTGCGATTCTAGTGGTGCTACTGATTATTGCTTCCTATATTTTTATTGAACGCTACTTGACCATCAAGCAAGCCGCTAGAATTGACGAAGGTTTTATGAATAACATTCGTGCCAATGTCGCATCGGGTAATATTCCTGCGGCAAAAGCCCTTTGCCAGAATACCGATTCTCCGATTGCTAGAATGGTAGAAAAGGGAATCCTGCGGATTGGTAAACCACTTAAAGATATAGATGCCGCCATTGAAAACGTGGGGAATTTGGAAATCTTCAAGCTCGAAAAAAGTCTGTCTACCCTAGCTAGTATAGCGGGTGCAGCTCCTATGATTGGCTTCTTCGGTACCGTGACGGGTATGATTGCTGCGTTCTACGAAATGGCGACGCAGGAAAACGTAACCCCTAGTTTGCTAGCAGGTGGTATTTACCAAGCACTGCTGACGACCGCCTTTGGTCTTTTCATCGGTATCATCGCCTTTGTCGGCTATAATATATTGGTAGCCAATGTCCAAAAAGTCGTCTACAAAATGGAACGCAGTACAGTGGATTTTATGGATTTATTGCAAGAGCCAAGTATTTAACGCTATTAGCTATTGGCATTTAGCCATTGGCTAGTAAGGTTTCCAGCTAACAGCTAAATGCTAATAGCCAACAGCAAAAAAAAATGTAATGGGCTTAAAAAAACGATCAGAAGTAAGTGCAGAATTTAGTATGTCCTCTTTGACGGATATTATCTTCCTGCTTCTTATTTTCTTTATGTTGACTTCGACTTTGGTACAGATTCAGCCTTTTGATTTACCAGAATCGGACTCCAAGACGGTGGCATCGACAGATATTGTCGTCTCCATTGACGAAGAGGGTGTTTTCATGTTGAACAACAAAGAAATCTCGAAAGGCGCACTGAAAAAAGCGTTGGCACTCAAAAAACAAGAAGTAAACAATCAGGAAAATCCTTATGTGACGATTGTTTCGGAAGTGAACAATAAATTCAACGAAACACTTTACGTCATGAAGATCGCCAATGAATTGCGGATGAAAACAATTATTGCCACGCAACCGACAAAGTTGTAAGGTAGTTGGCTCTTGGCTGTTAGCAAATCACTTACATCATAGGCATATAGATTTAGGATAGTGTGCAGTTCCAAACTTTTAATATGCAGAAAATTGAATCTTTTGATCTTAAATTTGATGTACTAAGGAAATGCATAGAAGCAGAACTCTCCTATGAAGATAGGACGAAACCTAGATTTTTACTTTTACTTTGGGCTGTAATAGCTATTTTCATTGTACCAATTCCAAATGAAGGTGTTTTACTCCTGATAAAACCCTTACTAACCATAGGTGTAATAGTTCTTTCGATAAGAACGAATCTGAATAAAAAATCCGATCTTGACTTAATTCAAGAAACTATTTTTGGTGAGTTAGTTGTTGACAAACAAAATTTATTGATTCATTTTTCTGATGAAATTCTTATAGATAAATCATTCACAGGAACAGTTGTGATTAATTATGAAGGCTACTACAAGGAAGTAATAGGCGGTAGAAAACATCCTAACATACATTATGGAACTAAAAATCAGATAGTTATTGATTTGGGAGCTAAAAAAAAGTCATTCTACATTTTTCTAAAAGGGAAGAATGGTAGAAAATGTTTTTACGAGCTTGCTAATTTTCTATTTGATAAAGGTATAGACGTGAAAGAATACACCAGAGGAGAGAGAACATATTTTGGTGAAAAATTGAAGTATAGAGAAATACAGCAGCTAAAACAAAGCAGAGGGTTACCGATCAGATAATGTGCAGAAGCCTAAAACATTGAACTTATACCTAGTAAGAAACTGATTATTAAACTAATGTAAGCATTATCAAAAAATAATGGGATTAAAGAAAAAAAGCAAAGTCAACGCACAATTCAATACTTCTGCCCTGACAGATATAATCTTTCTCTTGCTCATCTTCTTCATGTTGACCTCATCCTTAGTGGCACCAAACGCTTTGAACATGAAGTTGCCAAGCAGTTCGCGTACCAAAGCACCGACGGCAGCTTCCAAGATTGATGAAATCATGATCAGAAGCAACGGCAGATATTTTTTGAACGACAGGCGTATTGAATTAGCAGACATGGAAGCTTATTTTGCAAAAAAAGTAAGAAGAAACAGCAATGCGGTAGCAGCTATTGCTAATTCATCAGATGCGACCAATGGTGATGTAGTAGCCGTGATGGATATGGCGTTGCGATTGAACTTGAATACCGTATTGACGACAGATTTGTAGCGCTTTAGCTTCAAATCAACAATTAAACAAATCACCAAATAAACAGAGCGTTATGAGCGAAACCATCAGAATTGGAAAAAATATAGCGATCAATAAGCGCAAAGCACGCATGGCATCGGGTGCGATTCTATTGCTTCTAGTCGTCGTCTTTCTATTTCCATTTTTTACTTTCCCAGACCCACCACCAGAGCAGGAAGGCATTTTAGTGAATCTAGGACTACCCGACCAAGGGCAAGGCGTTGAGAATGCGCCAGCAGCCGAAGCAGCACCTGCCGAACCCGAACCACAGCCCGATCCAGTGGAAGAACCCGATCCTGAACCGACGCCACCCAAAGAAACTAAACCCCAACCCGTGGAGGACAAAAAAGTCGTGACTACAGAAGACCCCGACGCTATTCGGATCAAAAGGCAAAAAGAAGAGCAGCGCAAAAAAGACGAAGCCGTTCGCCAAAAACAACGCGAAGAAGAAGCACGCAAAAAAGCACAAGCAGAAGCCGAACGACAAAGAAAAGCGGCAGAAGAAGCCGAGCGCAAGCGCAAAGAAGCTGAACGCAATGCTACGAAAAGTAGAATTGGCGATCTGTTTAATACAGGGGACGGCAAAGGGAATACAGGTACATCTGGTAATTCGGGAGATCCAAATGGTGATCCAGACGCTTCTAAGCTGGAAGGAATCAGTACGGGAACGGGACAAGTTGGTGGCGGATTAGCAGGACGTGGTGGAAGCGGACCTAAATTAACCGATAAAACACAGCGTGCTGGTCAAGTCGTCATCAAAGTTTGTGTGGATAGCAACGGTCGCGTTACGAGCGCAAACTTTACGCAGCAAGGTTCTTTTGGTTCGGCAGCTAGTGATAGCAATATGATTCGTAAAGCTATTGATAATGCCAAGCGTTGGAAATTCAAAAGTGGAAGCATAGATAAACAGTGCGGAACGATCAGTTATCGCTTTAAGTTTGGATAGAGATTTGCTGCCTAGCTATGAGTAATCAAAGTACTCATCAATTCAAATTAGGCAGGTACGGAGTTTTAAGCGATACTCGAAACCAGCTCTAGTAAAGCTGCTGAGATCGTATAACAAGTGTGCCCAAAGCCTTTTTATGGACGGAAACACAAATGCTCAGTTATTTTCCTTAAAAAATAACTGAGCATTTGTGTTTCCGTCCGAATAGACTTATTGAACATACTTGTTGCGCGATTTTTTTGCGTTGACGCTAGCTGTTCTTAAAGAAAATGGGACTTCGTAGACCTCTGTAAACGAATCAATAAAACCAGCTTTCAGCAATTACCTCACTGTAAATTGGGGCAGACTACATATTCTTCATCACATGAAATAAAGTCTTCTCGGTGAGTGGCTTACTGTAGAAATGGGCTACTTCGCGATAGGTCTTGCTCTTTTCTTTGTCATTCTTATTGGTGGAGGTGGTCAGCATCACAACAACTGCATTTCGCTTGCGCTTGGTATCTAGTTTTTTGTATTTATCGAGAAACTCCCATCCATTCATTACGGGCATATTAATGTCCAGAAAAATAATATTTGGCATTGGATTCTTCGTATCTTGTAGAAAAGAAAGTGCATTTTGAGAGTCCTTAAAAATTTGAATTTGCTTGCAACAATTCGCTTCTTCAATAATGAATTGATGATAGAAGTTCGTCACCTCATCATCATCTATCAACATGATTTGATCTATTTTTTGCATTGTTTTTGTAGTTGGATAAAAAAAGTAGTTCCTCGCCCAAATTCAGATGCCAGCCAAATTCGACCCTGATATAATTCTGCTATTTTAGCACAGTGCGCCAGCCCTATACCGATACTATCTGCTTGGTTTTCATTTTGTCCTTTCTGAAAAATCTGAAATATCTTTTTAAAGTTCTCTCTTCTAATGCCTATTCCATTATCTGATACCTCAAACACATAATGATCTTCCGCTTCCTCGCAAGCAATTTGTATTTCAGGTGGTACATCTGGTCTGCTGTATTTTATTGCATTGCCAATCAGATTTTGAAAAAGCAGTCGAGTCTCTAGCTCATAGCCCAGCATTGTTGGAAGATTTTCGTATATAATTTTCGCATTCGACTGTTCGATCTGTACTTGAAGATCGTCAAGGATGTTTTTAATGATCTCGTTACAATCCACTTCCGTTAATGCGCCGTGCAAACCAATTTGAGCATGTACCATCAAACCAGACACCAAATTACTCATTCTTTCGGTTGCAGCAGTCAAATATTCAATGCTTTGCTGCACTAAAGTATTTTCATTGGAAAGATTCCGCGAGATCAAAGCTGCCATATTCCTCATATTTCGGAGTGGCTCTTGCAGATCGTGCGCTGCGATGTAGGTAAATTCCTCCAATTGCTTATTCTTAGCCTCTAGACTTTCGACAATATGTTGGAGCGATAAATTCAACTCCTTGACCTTTTCGTTTTGCCTATCTTTTGCAATTAAAACGCCGACCAGTTGCGCCATAATTTCGATGATAAAGAAACTATCTTGAAAAGTTTCTAAATCTTCTATTTCCGTCGTTTTAGAGAAATTGAGTGTGCCATATAATTCACCATTAATGATAATGGGGCAGCCAATGTAGGAATTTAAGCCCAAACCTTTCACCGAGGGAACATCTTCTACTTCTGAGCCTATAATTTTATCGTAGATTCTAGGTTCTTCACAGCTTACAATGATTCTACAAATTGTATCTTCTAATTCAAAAATATCCCCTTTTTTCAAAACATCGCCCTCGCTGACGGTCTGCACGATCTTATACTGTTCGTCTTTAATATTCGCGACAATTCCAAAACTGAAACCCGTCAACTGATTTCCAAAATCGATCAATGCTCGGAGCTGCTCATCCAGAGAAGAGAAATTTTGAGCATTCAGATTGATGAAGCGTTTTAAATCTTCTTTCAGCTTAAAGAGCTTTTGATCCTTCTGTTCTATGGATTGTACCGATAGTTGTTTAGATGATTTCATATGATTGATAAATGATGCGCTAAAATACGGTAAGAGATGTACTACTGGTAGTAAAAACGCTAAAAAACACTTCGTTAGTGGATAGACTAATTTTTTATCCTTGGGATTACTTGCTCAGAGGCTTTTGTTCACGCGCCAACACCTGTTTAATCTTATAAACGAACAAATACCACCAAGCGGTGATACTCATTGCCCAAGCTAGTGTAATAACTGTGAGTATGGCAGGCGTGGCTTCGTAGTGAGTGATGAGTATGGCGTACATGCAAATGAGTAGCGTGGCGAGTAGTCCCCAATTCACGTACTTCCAACTGCCCATTTGCTGTACTCTACGTTGCTTAGCATTCCGCATTTTGACCCGACGTTTTTGGCTGACCCACATGCCCGTTAGCACTAGTCCCGAAATGGCAAGTCCACCCATAAACCACAGAATCTTAGTCGCCAAACCGCCCCAGTAACCAAAGTGTAGCGGATCAGCAATGTCGTTGAGCCACATTCTAGTTGGGTTTTCTTCGGCTCGTTGCACTTGTAAGATTTCGTAGGTTAAAGGATGAATGTACACTCGATTGGCTCTATTTCTTACCAAGGGTACGTCACTTGTCCCATTGAGGTAGATGACGTCGTCCATGCCATAAGGTGGCGAAATATCTTTGATTCTCAAGTTGGGAATCCTAGTTTTTGCTTGAGCAATAGCGCGATCATAGTCTAGTGTGTACGATATTTTGGCAAAAGCGAGCGAATCCGTTATAGGATGCTCTAGCTTTGGACTTTTAGTGTTGGAGACTTTGGAAATATTGGCAGTATTGGTGCGCTCTAAGAAGTACCAAATCCCCGTTACGGAAAAGAGAATGACAAAAGGAACGGACCAAACGCCTACCAAGCGATGCAGACTGCGATAGAAAACCACCTTGCCTTTACCCGTTTTGAGTTCAAATAGCTTTTTGTACCATTCTTTGTAGAAAAGTAATGCCGTCGTCATGGAAATGAACAGCAAGAAGGCGAAAATCAATACGGTGAAATGCCCGATTTGGAAAGGGATGAAAAGATAGTAGTGCAGGTCTCTGAAAAAGCGTTGGAAGGTGAGTGGGGTTGAACCTTGTACTTCGCCCGTGTAAGGATTGGCAAAAACATAGCGGCTTTTTTCGTCCTGCGTCACATAAAGGATGTCGCAAAGATAAGGTGCATTGGCAGCCGCCCAATAGGTAATGTGTCCTTCGGGATAATTGGCTTGTACATTAGCAACAATCGTATTTCTGTCTGCTAAAGTTTCGTTAGGCGTAGCACGAATACTTTTGAAGAACAGCCAATCCATTTCGTTGCTCAGCGTGGCGAAAGTACCTGAGATACAGACAATGAAGAAGAGAATACTGAGTTTGATCCCAATCCATTGATGAATTTTAAAAAAATCCTTTTTTTTGAGCCTTAATTTCATGTGTGGATGAATGAACGGAGATGGTTTCAGCGCAAGTACTCAAAATTCCAGTGCCACCTGCGGCAAATTGAACTTATTGATAATCCAAGCGCACAAAGCACCACAAATTAAATAGTCTTTGATGGTCACTAAGCTCAATTGGAAATAGAAAGCTGCTTCGTAACCCGAAAGACGATGACCAACGATGTTGATGCTTAGTGTGAACAGGGCGAGCAATAAAAAAGTGAGGACTATTTTGAACAGGGTTTTGAGTTTGACAAGACCACTTAAATATACGCTAATCGCGCTGAGTAGACCGATGAGTAGGTTGGTGAATACACTATCCCAAAAATAACCAGATATTAAGCCCGTGACCACGCCAATGAAAATGCCAATAGGAAGGAAGTGCCACCACTTTTGATTAACTATGAGTTCAAGCACAAATGGGACGAACAGCACACACGAGACCCCAGAAATGATTAATATTTCCATCGTATCCAGCCCTGCTTCCATCATTGGCACTACTATCTTTAGACCGATTCCTTGCAAAACCGATATACTTCCTATCGCCAATAAAATGATCGCTTGGATTTTACTCATTGCTGTTGTTTGTTTATTGGTACAAATATAAAAGATGATTCTGCAAACTAGGCAGAATCATCGTTCAAAGTACAGTCAAAAAAACTGTTCTCACTGAATACAATAAGTAAATCTGGTTAGAGTGCTCGTTGCTAATAAATATATTGTATCAAAGTAGCGTCTTTTAAGGGAATACTTATCAAAGCACATATTTTTTTAATAAGTATATGATGTATTTTATAATTATTTAGACTAATTACAAATAATTTTGCAAATTTAGGATGCTTTTCTTTATCAAACAATACCCAATTAGGGATAAATACGGTAACCAATAGTGGGTAGTTGAGATACAAATAAATTTAGGGGCGCACGAAGGTTCGTTTTACTTAGTATTTTGGTGACGAACCATGCTAGAGCGTTACAAAAAAGTCGTCAACCAATCATTAAGATTTAACAACCTAATTTATAATGTATACTAATCATATCAGTAACTTTGGCGCATAGTACAGTTTTTTCCTTCTTTTTTATGCAACATTCAATGGGGAGGGAACTGCTTAAATCTTAGATATAGAAACGTACTTATACTCCGTTTGGGATAAAAAAGTGCATTTTGCTGTCTTGACATTTCTGAATACAAGTTATTAGGTGTACTTTCAAATTTGGCGGCATCGAGCCTGCCAAATTTGATCAAGGTTTAATAAGGAAGAAGAAGCGAGAATCGCTTCTTCTTCCTTAAAAAACCTTGATTCGCTGAGGAGGTGTTGACCTCCTCCTCAGCGAAAACTTACCCTAAAATTTGGCGGTAAATGATGTGAACAAAACCTATCTTTTTTCCAAAATTAAAGCACTTTTTTACCCCGTTTGCAGTATAAAAATTCTGATAACGAAAAATGATGAATCTATCATATTCTACTACGAAACGGTCTTGGCGTTCTTGTTTCCAAAACCTGCTAATACTTGTTTGTTTTATGCTATGTTATGCTAATGTAACCGCTCAACTCGCTAAACACCGTTGGCAAGATCGTGTCATCTTGGTTTTTGCGGCCGCCCCAACGGATAGCTTATTTCAGCAACAAATCCAACATTTGGAACAGGATATGGCTGGACTTGAAGAGCGAGACTTGGTCATCTATCAACTATTAGAAACGCAGGCTTTTGATCCAAAACAACAAGCCTTGGATAAAAAAGTAGTCGAACAACTGAGAAAAAAATACGAAGCACCAATAGACGTTTTTACGACGATCTTAATTGGCAAAGACGGTGGAGAAAAACTCCGAGTGAAGTACAAAATACTAGATCGCGAACTGCTATACGCCACCATAGATGCCATGCCTATGAGACGCGCTGAAATGAAGCGAAAGAAGCAGTAGGTTGTGACGAGTAGGCAAGCACTATACACTTAGAATAAACGTATAATTATGCTAAAAACCCTTTGAGCATACTTGTTGCTCAATTTGCAGATATTAACCTGAACTATGTCTGAGTTAAATGTCAATAAAAATGAAATCTGCACAGCCGTTATTCGCATTACTAGCTAAAAACTATTCCTATGCTTTTAAAAATTCATCCAGAAAATCCCGAAGGGCGAAAGATTCAAAAAGTGATAACGACACTAGAAAACGGCGGCGTTATCATCTATCCGACCGATACTGTTTACGGGATTGGTTGTGATATTTTCAATCAAGCTGCCGTTGATCAGATTTGTAGCATTCGTGGACTTGATCCCGTGAAAGCTCGACTGTCTTTCATTTGCCAAGACATCAGCCAAATTTCAAATTATACTGCCCCGATTGATAACGAGGTATTCCGATTGATGAAAAAACATCTGCCAGGACGATTTACCTTTGTGCTGAAATCCAACAATCAAGTCCCAAAACGATTTAAAAATAGGAAAAAAACCATTGGTGTTCGTATCCCAGACAATATCATCTGTCAGTCCATTGTGCAAGCACTTGGTCGCCCCATTTTGACGGCCTCCTTAAAATCCGACGATGAAATATTGGAATACTTTACCAATCCATTCGACATCTACGAAGATTACCGTCGGCAAGTAGACATAGTTATTGATGGCGGTCCAGGCGGCAATGTGCCTTCTACGGTAGTAGATTGCACTTCTAGTGACATCAAAATTTTGAGGCAAGGCGCAGGTGAATGGTAATGACTTCGGGTCAATTCGTACAACAAATGTCCTGTTTCAGCACTTCATAGAATGAGTACAGTAAGAAGTTTATATCTTAGCATTTAAACAAAACGATTAATATGCTAAAGAACATCTGCCTGTGGGCACTACTCTCGCTCTTGGCTTGTAGTGAAAACAAAACAAGTACAGACAACCTACCTAATATTCTCTTTCTGTTCACAGACGATCAGACTTTTAATTCCATACACGCCTTGGGCAATCAGGAAATTCACACCCCAAACTTGGATCGTTTGGCAGCAGCAGGCACTAGCTTTACACATGCTTAT
>JBCDKV010000017.1:0-16882 GCA_038746215.1 Bacteroidota bacterium
CGTATTCTTTTCGCGCAAGATACAGGAGGTGCAATCAAGGGTGCGGGACGGGTTGATTTGTACTTTGGTGTGGGAGATGAAGCAGCAGAACGCGCCAACAATTTTAATGTCTACGGTAGGTTGTGGTTGCTATTGCCGAAGCAAAACCCGAAGCCGCTGCTGTATTCTAGCTTAGATAAAGCTGATGAGCAGTTTTCTGCACATTCCACGAAATTTTGAAGCTTGTTAGAAAAACTTTCCTTTCTGAGAACCCGAGCAATATAGCCTTAGCTGTTTGAAGGCAGCTTTAAATTCTAAATTAAGCTATCATATTTGTTGAAGCCATTAATTAGCCGATCAAAAAAGTCACGGTTGACCAGATCGTTGTGAATTTATTCAATTTCGTATTAAAATGAAGACTACAATAAACTTCAAATATCAGTTAAACAAATAAACATATCAATATCATAAACAGAAAAATTTTCTTGCGATTGCCTTGTCGTCCGTCTCCTATCCTTTCTTAAAAAACAACAAAAAAGTAAGCCACGCCAATAGAATGATGACTGCCGCTGCAATGATCGGATAATTGTAATTTAAGGCGGTCAAATAGCCACCAATGATGGGTGGAATGGCAGCCCCAACGGATTGCATGGACTGGTTGATACCTAAGATTTGTCCCTGCTGACTGGCAGAAGCTTGTTCGGAAATAGTCGTCAACAGATTAGGGATGGTGACGCCTTGCGAAATAGCAATAAAAGGCGCGATCCAGTATTCCCAAGTCACCTGATTGGGGAAAATAACTGCACCCACGGTAATCCCCAAAATAAGGGTCGAGAAGCGCAGAAGTTGCGTAGGCTTGAAGTATTTAGCCAATTGTCGTACGACCACGCCTTGCGCAAAGACCAGCCACAAACCTACCCAAGCGTAGAACAATCCAATATCTTTTTCGGTGAAATCAAATTTCTCAATCAGTCCAACGGCAAAAAACTGTGTGAAAAAGGTGAAGCCTAAGGACAGCAGCAGCGCAATGATAAAAATAGTGCGTAGATTAGGGGTTTTGAAGGATAGCAACAGATTACGAAAACCTGTAAAGAAGCTTACTTTACGTTCTTCTACGGCTCGTAGTGTCTCTGGAAAAAGGAATTGAACCAGCAAAATATTAATTAGGGTGATAGCGGTCGTAAACCAAAAAGGAGTCGAAGCACTGAACCACGAAACAATCGTCTCATCCGCAAGCAATCCACCCAAAGCGGGACCTAAAATGAATCCCAAGCCAAACGCCATGCCAACTAATCCAAAATTTTTGGTGCGATCTGCTTCGTCAGAAATATCCGCAATGGCAGAGTAGACAATGGAGATGTTTCCACCTGTGAAACCAGGTAGCAAGCGACTGAAAAACAGTAGCCACAAATTGCTATTCAGGAGCGCAATGGCAAATAGGAAATAGCCGATCATTGTACCGATCAGCGATAGAATAAGCATCGGCTTGCGCCCTTTTCTATCGGATAAAGCGCCTAGTATGGGTGCGCCAAAAAACTGCATGAGCGGATAAGCAGCAATCAAAAAACCATACAGAATGGAACGGCGTTCGTAACTCACCTCCGCACCGAAAAAGGTCGAGCTACTTTCAAAAAAGAGCGCAGGAATCACGGGAATGATAATTCCGATTCCTAGCATATCAATAAAGATCGTAAGGAAAATAGGAAGCAAAATATTGTTCTTCTCTTTGCTCATTTTTGATCGTAGTTTTTGCATTTCCTTTTTTTGGGGGTGCCCTCTAAATCTACTCGCGCTCGCTCCCAAGCAATGAAACTTCATTCCTTCCTAAAAGTTCCCTTGATTTGGTGAGTTTGCTTTCGATCCAAAAAGAAAAAACATCAAGCGAATAGATAACCTTGTTCAGTTATTCTGAGTGCTACCAAGAACTTCATATACATCACACAAGTAGGTTTTGCGACTAAATTTCACAAAAACTGCCTTTTTATCGTAAAAACTGCCTTTTTGGCACTAATCTTTAAACAAAACTGCCTTTTTGGCACTAAAAAATAATGAAACTAGACTTGGTACGAGCTTTGACTACATAGTGGGCAAACAACATTGATACAATTAAAATAAAAAAGATATATTATGTTTTTAATGAACAGACCGATGTTTTATAACTCTCCAAGCAACTACAAACGCCCGACCAATAACAAAGCGTTCAGACCTAGCGTCAATGTGATCGAAGATGAGGTAGGATACACCGTACAGTTGGCGGTGCCAGGTTACAGCCAAGCCGATTTGAACATTACGTTGGAAGATGCCGTACTGACGATTGCTTCGGAAAAAACTTGGGAACAGGCAGAAGACGTTCGTTTGACACATAGCGAGTTCAAACTAGGCGAATTCAAGCGTTCTTTTGTATTGCCTAAGTCAGTAGAGGATGATAAAATTGAGGCTAAAGTGGAGCATGGTATCCTAGAAATCAAAATTGCGAAAAAAGCGAAGCAAGTCATTGCGGTTGCTTAAGTGAAAGGTATAATATCCAATTATCAAATAGGGGATGTACGAAGTTTTTGGTGACGCCTGAGAAAAATTTTAGTGAAGCTCTTGAGATCGCGCAACAAGTATGCTTGGTAAATTTCTTGCAATGATTCGGGCTGTTTTTTGTTAATAAAACTGAAACCTCGTACAGTCCTAATTATCAAATATGAAACTTTTGTTAAAGTATCATTTATCCATCAACAAAAATTGAATAAAATGAGTCTAATTAGAAGATATAAGCGTCCTGTTAGTGTATTTGACAATTTGTGGAATGAGATTTTCGATCAAAATTTTCCAACAACAGTTACAAAAGGTAACTTTTTTAGTCAGCCAAACGTCAATATAAAGGAAACAGCGGATGCCTTCGAACTAGAATTGGCTGCACCGGGTTTAAGTAAAGAAGATTTCACGATTGATATTCAGAATGATTATCTGCAAGTGAAAGTGGAGCAAAAAGAGGCAGCATCGCAACAAGAAGATCAGTACACTCGTAAAGAGTTTAACTATACTTCTTTCAAGCGATCTTTCCATCTCCCAACAACTGTGGAGACAGCAGGTATAGCGGCAAAGTACGAAAACGGTATTTTGAACGTTCATTTACCAAAGAAAGAAGAGGCGCAAGCAAAAGCTCCAAAATTAATTGAAATCAAATAACTTGATATAAGTTTTAGTTAATAGGGTTTTAGGTGTTTATTCGGAGATCGCAATGTTTATTGCGATCTCTTTTTTTTTTGATCTCAAAATACTTTTGAAAATTATCACACAAAACAAAACCAGCTATGTTCTCAGCAAATACTTACCAACAAAGAAGACAAGCACTCCTACAACAATTCGAATCTGGTATCTTGCTTTTCTTAGGCAACGAATACGTCGGTAAAAATTATTCCGCGAATACTTATCCGTTTCGGCAGGATAGTTCCTTCCTATATTATTTTGGCTTGAACCAAGCTAGTCTGGTAGGTCTGGTAGATGTAGATCGTGGAGAAAGCTATCTATTTGGCAATGATCTGAGCATGGACGACATCGTTTGGACGGGTAATCAGCCGAGCATTCAAGCCTTGGGAGAGAGGATAGGGGTGGAAGCAACCGCTTCGGTCGAATATTTAGCTGGTTTATTGGAAAAAGCCAACCAACAAGGAAGAAAAATTCACTTTCTCCCGCCCTATCGACTAGCAAATCGTCAAAAAATAAGTAATTGGCTGCAGTTACCACTCGACGAAATTTCAGCCCACGTTTCTATTCCTCTGGTGCAAGCAGTCATTGCGCAACGGTCTATTAAAAGTGAGGAAGAAATTGTGGAGATGGAAAAAGCCCTCGCAATTAGTCGCGTTATTCATCATCGCATGATTCGTCATACTCGTGCGGGCATCAAAGAGGCACAATTAGCAGGTTTGGCGAATAGCATTGCGCTGGCGGCAGAGGGTGATTTGGCTTATCCACCCATCGTCACCATCAACGGGCAAACGCTGCACAACCACCATTATCACCACACTTTAAAAGAAGGGCAACTGGTACTCGCAGATGTTGGAGCGGAAGCTAAGAGTATTTATGCAAGCGATATTACTCGTACATTCCCCGTTAGCAAGACGTTCACCAATAAACAAAAAGAAATTTATCAAATTGTCTTGGATGCGGAAGTTCAAGCCATCGCCGCCTGCCATCCCAATATTCCCTACCGAGACATTCACTTTTTAGCCGCCGAAACGATAGTTGCTGGTCTGAAAGACATTGGATTGATGCAAGGCGATGTTAAAGAAGCTGTTGCGGCAGGCGCACACACGCTATTTTTCATGCACGGCTTGGGACATATGATCGGTTTGGATGTCCACGATATGGAGGATTTAGGAGAAGATTATGTCGGTTATTCGGAACATATCCAGCGCAGCAAAGATTTCGGGACAGCTTATCTACGTTTGGGACGTGAACTAGAAGCTGGTTTTGTACTTACTGTTGAACCAGGTATTTATTTTATTCCAGAACTGATACAACGCTGGGAAGCGGAGCAAAAACACGCTGCGTTCATCAATTATGAGCAAGTGAAAAGGTACCTCGATTTTGGTGGTATTCGTATCGAAGATAATGTCTTGATTACGCCAACATCGCATCGCACATTGGGCGAGCCTATCGCTAAAAGTATCCGGGAAGTAGAGGCGTTGCGAGCAGGCTAAACATCTATCCTATACTCCATTCGGGATAAAGGGGTATATCTTGATTTTAATCATTTTGTAGAATTGTTGAATTGAAAAAAATGCTGAATTGATGGTTAAGTACTTGGACACATTTATTCTTGATTTATAACAGGACTATTTTCCGCCTAATTTCACTTTGAAAAGCCTTAGAGAACGTAGGCTATCTGCGGTTTTCAAAGCAAATATTATACAAAAAATATCCGCTGTTCTAATTTCAAGGATAATTATGTCCAAGTACTTACCATCCTACAATTAGCAGACGCTGCTAATTACACAGAACGTTACTATCAATTCGACAATTGAACAATTTTACAATTCAACTATCTGCACAGATTTATCCCGTTTGTAGTACATCATTAGTCCGAAGGGACTTATTAATTATACCTATTGCGCGATTTTCTGACCTCTAATCGAAGCTACTCTATAATCTCTAAAATTGTACTGAAAGACACATATTTATTCAAAAATTGTTTGGCGTGTATGGTCTGATGCTCATCCGCATACTGCTTGCGGTAGGCTTGAAAAGTAGGAATGTCTGGGCACATATATTGTATGGCGTAGGTGATGCCATCGGATTCATCCAGCCCGATTAATTTGCAGATGCGATGCCCCAAAAACTGCCCCATTCGCACGACTTTAGGGATGTGTGTACTGCGCATCCACTGCAACCAATCTCTTTCTATATCTTCATCAATTTTGTAGGTAACATTGTATAAATACATAGGCAATTTTTGTTTTTATCCACAGCTTAGTAGTCGATTAGACTACTGGACATTAGAGCAAGACAAACCATTAAGGAAACTAAGATAATTTACTGAAAATCAAGTTATAACAGCTATATATTTCTATGTGACTATGTGTTAAAAATTAGGCATTTAAGAAGTGCTAAGCAATCCTCAAAATAAGCCTTAGTAAATCCCTAGAGATCGCGCAACAAGTATGCCTAGAGATTTTTTATGGACGGAAACACAAATTTTTCAGGAAAAATTTGTGTTTCCGTCCGAAGAAATTTACCAAGCATACTTGTTGCGCAATTTTCTGACATTCACTCAGACTGGTTTCAAGTAAACCGTTAAGAAAAACAGGACTTCGTACAGCCCTAGTTAAAAATCAAAAATGCCCATTAGTCTAGTAGTCGATCCTTTCCTGCTACAAATCTACTACGATTCGATCTCCTTTTGCTCTGGAAACGCATAGACAGATTTTTTTGCCCGTGCTTTTCTCCGTTTCGTTCAAGACGGCATCACGGTGATCGACTGCTCCTGCTACCACATCAGCGATGCAAGTCCCATAAGTACCTTGCAGACAAGAATAGTCCACTTTGATGTTGTTGAGCATTAGCGCATCAATAATAGTCAATTCTTTGTCAACTACAATGATTTTGTTGCTTTTATTGAGTACTAACTTGAATGATTTTGCCTTTTCCAAAGAAGTATCAGCAGCAAAACGCTCCTCTTTAATTTGTTTTGTTCTGAGTACAGCTACAAATTGACGTCCAAACTTCTCGTCTGCTTGCCTGTCTCATCAAAAAACTCAATTTTTGTTGTGCCTGCGCGCTCTTGTACGTAACGCCCACTTTGTGATAGGAAGCCGCTTCCCCAATAAAATTCTTCGGTTCTTTTTCCGTCTTCAAAATAATGAATAGCTTTCACTTCGTCTGCTTGTAGCAATACCAGTTCTTGATCATCGGATGCTTGTAACTGAAAGCTTTTGAGTGCTGCTCGATTCTGGCTCGCTAGCAATAATGCTCCGTTTTCACTAGCCATGGAAACGAGTGCAATGCCCGCATTAGGTACATAAAAGTGGGATTTTTCTGCTGGAAGTGTACTAAAATTGAAACCACCTTTATTGATGAGTACCAAACCATTAGTCGCATCGGCTCGTCCTTGCTGCACTTCTACGCCTAAATCGTTGCCAATGAGCAGCAAATCCAGTTGATGATCTCCATTTACATCCATTGCTTTAATGCCGTATAGGGGTGCAAACTGGGCTTCGACAGGCAATTCGTGGAAAGTAAATTGTCCGTCTCCTAGATTTTCTATCACCACCGATTTCATATAATTGGCGGCTAAAATCAATGCGCCTTCCATCTCCTCGGCGGAGAACATTTGCGACACATTGACTGCACCGTATTCGGCATAGGTGTTGTATTTTTTGCGAATGCTGACAACTTGATTGATTAAATCGGCTCTCGGATGATAAAGGTATTCGTCTTTATTGCCCAAAGAATCCTGCCAATAGCAAGAAATCAAAGGATCGACCATGCCGTTATTGTCTAAATCTTTGCCATACACTCGAATCGGTTCGTCCTCTTGGCAGCGGTAGTACAGATTTTCGCCAAAATTACCTACGATGTAGTCCGTGTCGCCATCATTATCGAGATCAGCGGCGGCTATACTGTTCCACCAACCGCTTTTGTTGCTGATTGCTTGACTGGTCGATTTAATGAGCTGACCATTTTTATTTTCGTAAAATTGGAGCGGTCGCCACTTGCTCGCAATGATGAGATCGGGTAAAAAATCGTTGTTGAAATCAGTCCATATGGCATCGCTAACGATACCAATATTTGTTCGATCAGTAAAAGCCTCGTCACTTATATCCGTAAACTTTACGACGCCTGCTTGACTGTCGTTGCGCAACAAATAGCTGTCATCGGCAAAGGGATAGCTGAACGGTTTTACGCTACCGCCCACAAATAAATCCAAATCGCCATCTTGATCAAAATCGGCGGCTTTCACACAAGAAGCATTGCTGAGACGCTTCGGTAAGGCAGCTTTGGCAAGCGCGAAATTACCCGTACCATCATTGAGCCACAATAGGTCTTGGTACAAACTATCGCCCGCTAAAAATTGTCCGCTTCCTCTAGCAATGTACAAATCGACATCCCCATCTTGGTCGGCATCAAAGAGCAAACTACCTGCATCTTCTGCCGCACTTTCATAACTTACAAATGCTTTATTTTCATAACTTTGATCGGGCTGTTGAAAGAAAATTTGAGCAGTCTTCGCAGCATTTCCACCGATAAATACATCCTCCAAACCATCCTGATTGATGTCTGCTACGGAAAGCGCAGGATTGTATTGCGAGAATTTGTGGGGCAAAGTTCTCTGGTAGTTAAAATCAGCGAAGTCCATTTCTTCGTGCTGATAACTTAGTCCTATAGATTGGCTTACCTCAGCAAATAGTGCAGTTGCTGGTACGCTAGGTGAAGCAGTTTTTGGCTTAGACTGCGCGTGATCAATCTGAATCACTTGATTGGCGGCAACATCAGTGCTTAAACTCTGCCTTCCGTCTGCCCAATCTACAATGATGCGATCTACTTTTTTTGTTGCGCCCAAACCAAAGTGCAGTGTATTTTCCACTTTCGATAAGTAACCCCTGCCTGCAAGTAGGTAATTGGTTTGATGCTCGTCGCCAGCTACGATTTGCACCTTCGCGCCAAAAGCATCTGGGTTTTTAGCTGCACCTTTGAGTTGAATACGTAGAAAATTAGCTGGGCTATCTTCGTTCGACATTGGATTGCTGGTATTTTCAAAAATGAAAGCAGGGTCGTCGATATTGTTCGTCACCAAATCCAAATCGCCATCTTCATCCAAATCTACGTAGATCGCGCCGTTCGAGAAGGAAGGATAATCCAATCCCCAATCTTTGCTTTTGTTTTGAAAAGTGAGATCGCCCTGATTCTGAAAGATGAAATTGGGTACTCGAATGGCAGGAATCAGGCTGAGCAAATAAGCTTTGGAGGCCACATTGCTGACCGAAGCTCGAAAATCGGCAAAGTCTCGATCTATGATATTTTTCGGAAATCCATTCGCTACAAACAGGTCTTTCCAGCCGTCGTTGTCGTAGTCCGCGAACAAGCTCGACCAACTCCAATCGGTCTCTTGTATGCCTGCGTACATACCCATTTCGCTGTAAAGGGGTAGACCCGTTTCGGGATTGATACCCGTGTTTAATTGCAAAGTATTGCGCGTATATTGGTAATCGTACTGGAATTTTTCGGTGAGTTGCTGTCCTTGGTAGCTGCTCGGCCCTTGAAAACGTTTCTTTTGTTGGTTGTAATAAGGCTGCATTTCGGAAGTGAAAAAGTCAGCCTTCCCATCGTTGTTAATATCCCCCAAATCGCTTCCCATCGAAGACATCGAAAAATGCTTAAATATTTGATTAGCGCGATTGCTAAACGTTCCGTCCTGATTGTTAATGAAAATGAGATCGTTACTTTGGTAGTCGTTAGCGACATAGATGTCCTGCCAACCGTCGGCATTAAAATCGTGAATGAGGGTGCTGTGGCTGTAGCCATCATAGACAATACCTGCCGCGAGGGAAACATCAGTGAAAATGGGATGTCCTAGCGAATCACTCCATTCATTCCGAAAAAGATTGTCTCGGTTGGGGGCAGAACCATCGTCGGTGAGTTCTACAAAGCGATTGGGATATTCGCGCTCAATCCAATTCACGCCCACAAATAAGTCCAAATCGCCGTCTTGGTCGTAGTCAAAAAATTGAGCATGGGAGGAGTGGCTGGCATCGTCTATACCGTAGGCGGCTGCCATTTCTCGGAAGATGGGTACGCCTTTTTCATCATTCCCTTGATTGATGTACAGCAGATTTTTTCGGTATTCGGCATCCGAGTCCAAAGTATTGCAGACGTAAATATCCAATTTGCCATCCAAATTGAGGTCTAAAATATTAATGCCCGACGACCACTGCTGCGGATATTTTTTCTGGAGTTGTGCGGTAGCGGTCACTTCCTCAAATTCCAAGTTACCTTTGTTCAAATACAAGGTATTTTCTACTTGGTTGCCCGTAAAGAATAAATCAGCTAATCCGTCGCCGTTCAAATCTCCCGTCGCCACGCCTCCACCATTGTACACAAATTCCTTGACGAGAATATTGAAGGAATCTGTCTCGGTGATGGTATTCGTGAAGGTGATGCCCGTTTGTTCGGGTGCAAGCAGTTTAAATAGCGGTTTTTCTTTTGTATTGCATGCTATTGTAGTCAAGCAAAATAGCAGTAGTGCGTATTTTGATGCGTTCATTGTTTATTTTTTCACGACGGCTGTGTTCTTTCTCTGTCGTATTGTTTTGACAAGTTTATTTACTCACTTGAAATAAGTCTTAGTGAAGCTCTTGAGATCGCGCAACAAGTATGCCCAATGGCTTTTATGGACGGAAACACAAATGTTCAGTTATTTTTCCTGAAAAAAATAACTGAACATTTGTGTTTCCATCCGAAGAAACTTACTAAGCATACTTGTTGCTCAATCTTATTACATTGACTTAGGATGCTTCCAAGTAAAATGTTAACAAAACTAAGACTTCGCACAGCCCTAATTCATATTTCATAAAAATTAGCAATTCGAGATTAAAGTGTCAACTACTTTTGTGATCTGGATAAATGTATCGTTATTTTGCTTTAAAGTTTATCCATAGTACGCTTTCCTTAGCATAAAGGTCATCGCTTGGATATAATCTAAATTTGGGGTTTCGGGTAAATCTGATTGCTCAAAAGCGCGCTCCATTTTGATGCGCTTTGCTTCTGCCATATTCAGTAGTTCATCATATTCAAATGTTCCAGCCCTAATTTTAAGCAAAAAATCCCGATCTTCCCGTCGAACCTTGATTTTTTTTTCTTGCGCAATTTCAATCGCCATATACAGCAATCGAAAAGTGTGCATCATGTTTTTAGCATCATAGTTTTTACCGTGACGCTTCGTATTTTCATACCGTTCTTCGTTTCTTTTGTTCACCCAATCCCAATATTCGCGATAATCTTTACAATAAGTTGAATAGCCGTCGCGGTTGAAGTACAGTAAAGCGACTTGTGCTTCGCCTTTTGGCACAGAACTGAGTGCCAGTTCGTTGGAATGTGGGTGCTTTAGGATACCTTTGTATTGGGCGGATGGGTTATAGTAGAAGCCAAAAATATCTCGCATATGCGCGATGTTTACCAATCCACAGTCTGCTTGCTTCCAGTTTTTCAGTTCGAGAAACTTTTTTAGGGATAGCGAAGCTTTTTGGTAGTTGACATAGCAAAAATCTAAAGGCGTCTTTCGCACTTTGTCTACTGGATTGACAATCTTCTTGTTCAGCCCTCTGGCTTTTTTGATTTGTGCCATCGCAAATTTTCCAAAGGTATATCGACACTTTTTGGATAGGATTTGGTCTATTTCGATTTGGTTCAGTAGATCAGATTTGAATAAGATGGCATCCGCTGGCGTAGCCAACAATTCCAAAATATTTGGGTTGTTTACAGATAAGAGTTGCATGAATCTTCCCAACTCATAGAACACGACATCATTATTCGCATCATTAACTTGTTCGATGTAATTTAGTCCATAGAAATCGCGCTTGGGCAGCAAAAATACACCTTTTATATCGGTATCGGACTTGGGTGTATCCAACCCATACGCCTTGCTACCGCTGATACACTCTAGCAGGATTCGTTTGTTTGTTCTTAGTTCGGTTAGTGTCATGTTGGTTGAGCGTTTTTTTTGAGGGCAATTTATGATTTTTGATTAGGACTGTACGGAATTCTATTTTTCTTAACAGAATATATATCAATTCAAGAAAAATGAGGCCTCATACATCTCTAATTTCATATTAGGTGTGTACGAAACTTTGGCAGTGCCTTAGATAAGTTTTAGTAAAGCAGTTTAAATCACGCAACAAGTATGCCCTAAGTTTTTTTGTGGACGGAAACTTCATTTGTCATTTGCCCTACTCAAACATCTACTATTTCAATCCCTCACAAAATACTCTTTTCCATATTGATCCACATAACCATATTTTCCTTCTGCATATTCGACCAAGGCAATGCCTCTTTTCATGGATTGAATAGACCAGTATTTCGGTTTGATGATTTCTTTTGGTTTATGAAGTAATCTAATGTAACCCCATTTATTATCTATCCTAAATCCAAATATTTCATGTGGTTGAGCATGATTTTTTTGACAGGTAAAAAACTTAAATTCATCGTATTTAAAATTCAAGCTAGTATCAACCTGTTCGGTACTTCTATATATGCGCTGATCAAATAATAATGCTTGCTTTCCATTGTTCTCAAGTATGACATATTGCCCTCCCAAAGCTGAAATTTTATCGACTGATGTCTTTAGCGTATCGGGATAGTAGTTCAATTTACCATGCTCACGTACTGGAGTGTTTATAACCATGTGATATTTATTACCTACTTTGAAAGTATCAATTCCAACAAGACCTCTTTCTGGAATACATCGTCTATAAATTCCTCCACATAGTGCTATTATTTCTTTATTGATCCTACCATTTGTTGTGATGTATTCTGATTTTCCTTTCTTGGAAACCTTGGCCATTCCAAACATAAAATCTTCTGCTTCATCGTATTTGGGCTTGATGACTATTTTACCTTCCTCATTTATGAATCCATATTTACCTTTTAGTCTTATTCTACCTCTGAAATCAAATGTTGGGTATGCCTCTTCGAATATAGGTTGCACGACAACAGAATCCTTGTGATTGATATAGCCCCATTTACCCGCCTCTTCAAACGGAACGAGTAGCAATTCAATTCTTTGTGCGCTCAATGCTCCGACTAAGCCGAGTGCAAATACAAATAAGACTAGCGTTCTCATATCTCGGAGCTAAAGAATGTTTTTGATTTTATTTGAAGAAGGAGCTTATTCAAAATGTCTGACTTAGGCACTTTCTCAGAACGATCTACTTCTTGCATAGCAAATAGTAATCCTAAATCCTCCATTTGTTCTTCCTCTACCACTCGTCCCTCCATTTTCAGGCGATCCAAAAGTGACAAAAGAAAGTTTAGTTCTTCTGTATTTGATGTTTTTACAAGCACTGCACTCATAGGTATAAACATTTTTATTTTCCAACAAATTGCTAAGCCACTTAGTTGCTTCGTTTAGCCACGAGAATAAAAAACAAAAAAAGACCATCCTAAAGGACAGCCTGAGCGAATGCAAGAAAATTGAGCAACAAGTATACTTAGTAAGTTGCTTCGGACTTCTAAATGAGAACAATCAAATACAACATTCTTCCAATTCAGCAATTCCACAAAGTACTCAAAGGAAAACACGATTTTCATCCTACACATAGCATATTTCACCTCACCGAATACTCCTCCGCATATTCCGCAGTCGGCCACCTTCGCCTTGCTGGAATTGATAGGTTAAATCAACGCTGAAACGACGCACATTCCAAGCGCGATTGTCTGTTTGCGTTACACCAGAAATATTGGTGATGCTGCGATACCAACGCGAATCAAAGGCGTTGCGAAGATTAAAAGTAGCGGTTAGTTTCTCGTCAAAAAAGGACTTGGAGATCGCAAAATCAGCGTATTGGATGGCTTTTCTTTTGGAGACCGCATCTTGGTAGGCAGCTTGGTAATTCCATCGGGCTTGGGCAGAAAAAGTAGACAGGAAACGGTATCGTGCTGTGAAGCGACTGTTCCAGGTAGTGGCAGCAAAATCGAAGTTTTGAGCTAAAAATTCGCCTCTTTGTTGGTAGCCAAACCAATTGAATTCTCCATTGAGGCTGAGTGCTTTACTAGGGCGATAAGAAGCGATGATTTCTAGTCCGTAGTTTTCTTCTAATGCTAGATTGATGGGGGTTTGGGTAACTAAACCATCTGCTTGTTGCTCGAAGTAGAACTCAAAATAATCCTCGGTGGCAGAATAATAAATTGCTGGATTAAGGCTTACTTTTTCCCAAGTTTGCACCAAATTCCACTCCACGCGATGCGTGTAGGCAGGGTCTAAATCAGGATTGCCCTGGAAGATTTCTGTTGGATTGCTAAAGCCCGCAAAAGGGTTCAGAAAGCCAAAATGAGGGCGACGAATACGACGACTATAACTCAATTGGGTAGCCGTCGCATCGGTGAATTGATAGCTCATGTTGAAGGTTGGGAAGAGGCGAGTATAGGTCTTGGTGACGTCTTCCAATTCGTCCAGCAAATCTATATTGACGAAGGTGTATTCTGCTCGCAGCCCTAGTAAGTAACTCAATTGCTCAAACTTCTGACCATACTGTACATATGCCCCACCAATACGCTCGTAATAGTTCAACTCGTTGTCAAAACCTTGAAAAACGTTCCATTCTTCCTCTTCCCGATTTTCGGCGATGAAATCACTTTTAATCACTCTAGTTTCGGCTCGTAGTCCCATTTCTAGCGTTCCGTTTTTGCCCAAACTGGTCTGATAATCTGTTTGTAGCAGATAGTCTTTGCTGCTTTCGATGGTATTGGTACGCAGTCTTAGCCGCTCAAATTCAGTGGGGAAAACTTCGTCGATGGTGGTGTTTTCGGTCTCATTATTGAACCAAAAATCGTGCTGGAAAGTGACCGTCCATTTTTTATTTTTGTCCGCTGCAAATCGGCGCGTGTAGGTCAAATCCAATTGATTGTAAGATTCGGGTTCGCGATAATCAAAGATTTGATTCCACTCTTGGGTTAAATTGCCTGCCGCATCTCGATAAAGGAAATTGATGCTGGATTGATCGGTATTGATGACGCTATAGTTGGAGTAAGAACCTGTCAGTGTGTTTTCATCGTTCATCAAATAATCCATTCCAATGAAACCAAAAACAGCTTTGTCGTTGCGATCTTGGTCTTCTTTGGTGGAGAAAGAAGAGGTAATTCCATTCAGCGTCCTTGTTCTTTGGGCATCGCTTCGACCGATGAAATTGGCGTAGCGTGCACCTAAATTCCCAAAGAAATTGATTTTATCTCTCCGATAGTTAAAGCTGAAAACGGGACGCGAATCCGCAGGAATACCCGCCGAAATGGAAGCGCGACCATTGAAACCTACTTTGCGATCTTTTTTCAGGACAATATTGATGATGCCCGCATTGCCTGCCGATTCGTAGCGTGCCGAAGGATTGGTGATGACTTCTACTCGCTCAATGCTGGAAGCGGGAATAGTAGACAGCGCATCGTTTTGTGTCAGGGCGGAAGGCTTACCATCTATCAGGATCGTGACGCCTGAATTGCCTCGCAAACTCACTGCCCCATTCGGCTCGACCGTGACGGAAGGCACATTATCTAAAATATCGGTCACGCTGCCACCTCGCGATAGCAAATCTTTCCCGACATTAAAGACTTTTTTATCCAATCTGAGATTGTACTCGCTTTGCTCAGCGGTGATTTCTACGGCATCCAAACTAACGTTATCACTCGTCAGTAGAATGCTGCCCAAGTCCATATTTTGATTGACATTAATAGGCATTTCTTTGTTGGCATAGCCAATGAATTCGATACGCAAACGGTATTCGCCTTTTTCTAAGTTTAGCTTAAAAATTCCTGCTTCATCAGTTATTGTCCCATCCACTAGCATGCTGTCTTTGAAGGCAGAAATAGTAGCGTATTCTAGGGCTTGTTGTCCATCTTCGGCAAGGAGTTGTCCTTTGATTTGGAAGTTAGCAAACATAGGAGTGGCTGTGAACGCACTGACGAATAGCAGTACGCCCAATAGGCATGAGTATTTCATTTTTTTATAATGTTAGGTGATTAGTGAATATCGAATTAAGGCTGTACGAAGTCTCGGTTTCGTTAACATTTTACCTAGAAACAGCCTGAGTTAATGCAAGATAATTGAGCAACAAGTATGCTCAGTAATTCTCTTCGGACGGAAACACAAATTTCGACTTATTTTTTGGAGAAAAATAAGTTGAAATTTGTGTTTCCGTCCACAAAAAACCTTTGAGCATACTTGTTGCGCGATCTCAGGAACACGCCCAGATTTATTCCAAGCATTACTCAAAACTTCGTACACGACTAATATCGAATATTGAATGTCGAACACGGAATTTTGAAGGCTGCTAAGTGGGATTTGTTCACTCACAGCATTTAAAATTACTTCAACTATTTCAAAATTGATGTGTATTATTCTAGTAACTGTACTGAATAACTTTAGTCAAAAATTATGGTGCAAATTAATGTAGAAACTCACTGATCGTCGCGGTGTGGTGCTGCGATGCTATACGCTCACAGAAATCAGCCCTTTCTAACCATCTTCACAACCAACTGATTTCCAGTCTTCTCCGCTACATCTAAGGCAGTTTCGCCCAAAGAATTTTTCGCTTTTATGTCTGCGCCACTCTTCAACAAAAATTGAATCATTTCCATTCGCTCTCGTTCCACAGCATCCATCAGCAAAGTCCAATTATCGTATCGCGTTCTCGTCCCATTTTCTTGATCGACGAGGGTTCTACTGATGCTTGCATTCACGTCTGCGCCTTGTTTGAAAAGCAAGTCTGCCGCCAATACTGCGCCTTCATCTATGGCTTCAAAAAGCGGTGTCCAACCTGCATGAACAATGTAATGCTTACTTCCTCCAACGCCTTCTCTGAATTCGCGATTGGTAGCGGCATTCACATTCGCTCCTACTTCAATTAAATAGCGTACCATGTTCAGGGATTTTTCATCCACCGCTTCTATCAGTGCGGTCCAACCGATATTGGAAGCGGCGTTTACTTTTGCACCTTTTGCTACCAAAAATTGAGCAATTTCCAAGTTAGATTCGTCGGCGGCTTCTATCAATGGTGTCCAGCCATTTCTATTCGCTCCATTCACATCCGCACCTGCCTCCAAGAGTGATCGAATCGTCGATAATGAGCCTTCCTCTATGGCTTCCAGCAAGGTGCTATTGTTGGCTTGAATAATGGTTGCACCTGCATCGGTTTTCAAGAGTGTATTGACGACCTCTTCGGCAGCTTCATCTATGGCATAGTCTAAAGCAGTAAATCCTTCTTCATCTCGAACGGACGCATCTGCACCTTTTTCTAGCAGAAACTGCACAATCGCTTGCTGTCTTTCTTCCGCTGCGTAGGAGAGCGGCGTTCGTCCGCTACGTTCTTGTACATTCACCTTTGCACCTTCGGCAACTAAGTACTTCACGATGTCCAAGTGTCCTTCCTCGGCGGCATAGAAAAGCGGTGTTCTTTGGTAGTGATCGGTGAAATTGGCGTTTATTTTTTTGAGTAAAATCTTTACGATTTCCGTTTGTCCTTCTTCTGCTGCGCCGTGCAAAGGGGTATAGCCATCGTGATAATTAGAGAAGTCTGCCCCTGACTCCAGAAGTAATTCTAAAAGGTTGAGGTGTCCTTCCGAAGCGGACATTACCACTGCCGAACGACCACCTTCTTTTTCGTGTAAGTCAATATCCGCACCTGCTTCTATCAACACGATGGCAGAAGCATAC
>JBCDKV010000018.1:0-16836 GCA_038746215.1 Bacteroidota bacterium
CAGGTTATTTTTTACAAGTTCCTTTACAATTAGATCGTGTTTTGAAACGTATACAAAGTAGTTTTTATCAATTACAAAACCCAGACAATGAAGTTTTGGACACTGCTAGTGAGCTTATTTTTGTGTGCGTACACAAGTTTTTCCCAACCCGAAGACTACGAGTTCATCGACTATACCTATCAAGATTATATCAAATCGGTTAAGTTCCATCCTGCGGGTTTGGCTTTGGGTTATCCAATTATTGATTTGGAGACCAATAATACCTTAAAGCTTTCCTTCGATGATTTGGAATACGAAGTCAGCAATTATTTCTATAAAGTCGTGCATTGCGATGCGGATTGGACACTTTCTAATTTGTCCGAATTGGAATACGTAGATGGCTTTGCGGAATCTAGAATTAGAAGTGCAGAATACTCTTTCAATACTTTCACGGCTTATACGCATTATGATTTGTACTTGCCCAACCAAGACACACGCCTTACGAAATCTGGTAATTATTTATTGATTATCTACAATGAAGATGACGACGAATTGATACTAACACGTAGGTTTATGGTCGTCGAGCCACTGCTCAAAATTAGCGGTGATATCAATGCGCCAGTGAATGTAACAAAGATTAGGACGCACCAAGAAATCGACTTCCGCGTCAATTTTGAAGGCATACGTTTACGGAATCCGCAGAAAGAAATTAGGGCTACTGTCCTACAAAATGGACGCTGGGACAATGCCGTGACCGATGTGCCGCCCATGTTTGTGCGCCTGAACGAACTGATCTATGACTACCAAGGACGCATCAATTTTGCGGCAGGCAACGAATATCGCTTTTTTGATATTAGAGATTTGCGTACCCTAAATAATACGGTGCGTAATGTCGAGCGCATCGAAAATTCCTACGATGTCACTTTATTTAATGACAGAAAAAGACGCAACGATCCTTATCTGTTTCGGCAAGACCTGAACGGAAATTTCGTCATTGACCACCGCCAAAATCGCCAGCCTGATACGCAAAACGATTACGCACAAGTACTTTTTTCCCTCTACAGCCCTGCGGAATACGATGGAGACGTCTATATTTTTGGTGCGCTCACAGAATGGCAGTTGAAGGAAGAATTTAAGATGATCTACAATGATGCCGTAGGTGCTTATGTACAAAAAGCGGAATTGAAAGAAGGCTTCTACAACTACGCTTATGTGGTGAAGGAATCAGGTGAGGAGCTGGACATTAGAGACACCGAAGGAAGTTGGTTCAGTACTGCCAATGAGTATTTAATTTTGATGTACTATCGACCCTTTGGTTCGCGCTTCGATCAATTGATTGGGACTTATTTATTGGCGTTTCAGTAGATATGTGAAGAATCAAAAATAAGCTCCACCAAATTTAGGGCAGAATGGTGTAATTAAATTGGGGTAACTCTGGGTGGTACAAAATTCTTTTTTCATCTACCTGTTCTTTAGCTATTCCGAGTCCTTTTTCATATTGTTTGGCATTGATTCTGACAAATACTTTCAAGCTTGTTTTAGTTGTCGTGGCTTCAAAAATTTTCTTGACCTGCTCGTGTGAGTAAAACACACACCCGTCTGCTTGTCACTCATAGGTTTGATTTTCATTTTGACTATTAAGGAATACGAAAGTAATCATTTTGTAATGAACCACGTGAGCTAAAGTTCCATAAGTAGGTGGAATCAAACAATCGACACCTTTGAACGACTCCTTTCTGAGTAAAAGCTCGTTAATAGGTTGGACGCACTAACCTAACAGTCGTAGTGGAAAAATACAATTGTATCTATGAAATGCTACTTCTATGTACAAAAGTCTTAGAAATATGAACAGGTACTCTGCTTTAATAGCGTAAGAAATCTCGATTTTGTTAACATCTTACTCGGAAATAGCCTGAGCCAATGCAAGATAATTGAGCATACTTGTTGCGCGATCCGAAGAGTCTTACTAGGACTTGTTTCGAGTGTTGCTTAAGCCTTCTTACATGCCTGATTCTATTTGGCAAAATAGGCTCATGATAGCTATTTCCAAAAATGCAGCACACCACGATTATTTATCAAATAGACACTAAAAAGGATTAGGAAGGTAATGGCAAAAAGTATGAGCGAATAAGTGTGAGCCAGCACATAATTAAGGGATTCTACCTCATCATAAATTGCGATGGAAGCCACTCTAGTTGCTCCTGAAATATTGCCACCGATCATTAGGACGACGCCAAATTCGCCGATGGTGTGTGCAAAAGAAAGAACAATGGCAGTGAGCAAGGCAGCTCGTACATTGGGCAGTAAAATTTTTACAAAAGTTATCCATTTAGAGCCACCCAAGACGTAGGAAGCCTCGCTAAGCGATTGCGGTAAATGCGCAAAGCCTGCTTGTATCGGATGCACCATAAAAGGAAGACTATAGATCATGGAAGCCAAAACCAAACCTTCAAAAGAAAAGACCAATCGAAGATCAAAAGTGTGATTCAGCCAACTACCAAATGCACTGGAAGGGCTAAAAACCAGCAACATATAAAACCCCAGCACAGTAGGAGGGAGGACGAGTGGCATACTCACCAAAGTTTCGATAGCTGTCTTGAAATAGGACTTGGACTGTGAAAGCCAGTACGCTAAAGGTAGGGCGACGATAAAAAGTAGAATCGTCGTGATCGCGGCTAATTGGAAGGTCAATAAAAGTGGTGTCCAATCCATTGAGCAAGGTGTATGAAATAAAATCGTAAACTACGAATTTATCTCATACACGTCTTTGGTCGATGTTGTTATTTGAATATGGAGCCTAATTCTTACCTTTCTTTTTCTTCTTCTTTTCCTTTTTCTCCTTTGTCCCTGCGTACACGGTAGTGATTTCGCCAAACTGCTGACCGCTCATCACACTTTTTACCATCATGTGAGGCTCATCTGCCGTCATCCAAATAGACTGCTGGAAGTCTTCCTTATCTTCTACGGTCAAATCTAAGCGAAAGACTTCAAAGTTGCCTGCTGGCACTTCGACATTTTCATCTTCCGTTACTTCTAATTGCATTTCAACCACATTCATCTCGAAGGGATTGAAGGTGCTGATAGTCGTCTCGTATCCAACTTCTAGTGGCAAATTTTTGAGATACATTTCCATCGCACTGCCACCGCCATACACAACCCCTTCGGTTTCTAAATTCACGGGCGTTTTGTTGCCACGAAAATCAGCAGACTCGCCTACAATTTTATCTTCTGTAAAATCAAAATTAGTGGTCATAAAGCCCGTAGAAGATTGCGAAATGGTACGAAAATCTTCGGCATCAACGACTGAAATATTTTCGCTATTCCCAAAAGGCGTAGCTGTTTTATCGGTAATAATCAAATTACCATCTTCCGTTTCATAAGAACGCACCACGTCGAAAGCCATATCTTGCCCATTTATTTTCATATTGGTCGTGTAGATGTACGCTTTGTTCTCTGCGTCCTGTGCTTGCATCCAGCCCACGATGGAGACAAAGGCTAGCAGTAATAAATTCTTTCTTATCATTTTCTTTACTTGAGTTTTTAACAAATACTTATTATTATGTTTGCTATTCGGTTGACATCATCTCTGTCCAAAAGGGCCGCCTAAATTGCTAATTTCCATGAAATAAAAATTAGGGCTGTACGAAGGCTTATTTTTCTTAACATTTTACTTAGAAACAGCCTGAGTCCATGCAAGATAATTGATCCAAAAGTATGTTTATTTAATCTCTTCGGACAGAAACACAAAAAAACTTTGGGCATACTTGTTGCGCGATCTCAGGAATGTTATAAAGATTTATTCCAAGCACTACTCAAAGCTTCGTATGCGCTTAAATTTCAAGGAGTAATCTCTATTTTCAAGCTTTGCTTCTCATTGTAGGACTCAATTTCAAAACGCTTATCTCCTGACTTAGGTTGCCAAAAATAGATGAATCTGCGACATCCTTGGACGAGTAGCTATTTTTCGAGTCAATTAGCACATCAATGAATCAATAAGGTATTGCCACTTGCTTGATGGTCTACTATACCAATTTCTGGATCATCAGTTTGATAAGACAGCATCCAAGTATAAATACCTTCTGCCAATAGTTTTCCTCTGGCACGACCATCCCAAAAAATACTGCTATCGGTACTTTCGAAAACCATCGCTCCCCAGCGGTCATAGACGCGAAAGTGATAAGCCACAATATCCGTTTTTGAAGCAAGAAAGACCGATAAGAAATCATTTTCGCCATCCTCATTGGGTGAAAACGCATTGGGAACATAAGTTTTTACACCACAATCTATGCCTGTCACTTCGAGTTCGATGGGTATGGTCGTGCAGTCTATTTGCGCATTGATGCGGTGAGTTCCTATGGTAGATACATAATTAACGGAATCTACCACTCCATCTTCCCACTCGTAGATAATTTCATTTTGCATCAGAGGCAATCCTGCCATACCGTGTATATTGATTCGTTTTCTGCGGTTTTGACAGATGCTGGTTTGGACTTGAATACGTTCGGGCAGTTTCGTAAGTTGGATGTGGTCGATATCGAAATAGTAGATATAGAAAGCATCCCAGTGATCTTCGTGGATAATGCAAGGCGGATCGACCTCAAAAGTCCCCAACTGCAAAGTGGCCGCAAAAAAGCGTTCGCCACCATCGGCTCGAAAACAAGTGCCTAGCTGCTGCCAACCGCCCGAGGTATTCCCTTCCATAATGGTAGAATACAAACGGACTTGCTTGCTAGCATCGCTGTAACTGGTCTTGTTGATCGCGTCAATGACAACAAAAGCACTGTCCCGATCTAGCAACAACTCGATATTTCTGAAACCATCTTGTACACAAAAAATAGGTGGATTCAGTAATCCCGATATACCTTTATTGCGGAAAGTAAGTGAGACTTGATAGTAGGCATCCGCTTCTAAAGGTGCAGTTAGGGCAGTACCGACCGTCTCAGGACTCAAAAAACCTTCGTACTGGAAAAAGTTAGCAATGCCTGTGTGAAAAGCACCATCAGCCGCCCCACGAGCGATATTCCAGAAACTAAAGCTACCATTAATAGGTATTGGATGGCTTTCATCGAATAAATCGGGTGTTCCATTATCTGGGTTTTTGACCGTATATTTATTAGCAGGATACCAATGTTGTAGATACAGAAAGGCATCCTGTGGATGTAGATATTCTTCAAAATTGGTAATTTCAAAACTACCATCGGGTAATAGCGATTGGGCGGAAGTAGTACCAAGCCAAAGTATAGCAATGCAAATACAAATAAGGTGTTTCATACCACTAGATTTGAAAAGAGGATAAGATGATTTGAGGAAGCTTGTACCTAATACTTTCTTTTTGGGTTTGCCGAGTCGTAATGAGGCAATTTTGGATGGATACTCAGAGGCATATTGGGAAAATAACCACTTCTTGCAAGAAATTACCTATAATTTGACGGAAAATGCAAGTTCAGAGCCGTCATATTTGCATTGTAATTATGATTTAGATGTATACGAAGTTTGAGTAATGCTTGAAATAAATCCCGGCAAAGCTCTTAAGTAACGGTCAAATAATAATTTCCCGATTTGTGACGGCATCTTTTGTCCTGCTACTGTGTTGAAAATCCTCGCTAGCCGAGAGGATGCCTACGTTTTTCGCCTTATAGCAGAACAAAATCTGCTCGGTCAAAATGAGGAACTTATTTTTTGTCCGTTACTAAGATTGCGCAACAAGTATATAATTGATCGCATAATTACTAGTTCCAAAAATATCAACTACTTTTTGCGGTCTCAAAAAACCTTCGAGCAGAAATAATGTCGTTTTAATCATCATGCCCAGAAAAATTAAAAAAAATAAAAAATCAGGGGTCACTTTTAAGTACCCAATGGTATTTGTTGGTGTCGGACGGTTACTACTTACCTTTTCCGACAAAGAAAACTTTTTTGAAAACAAAAACAATCACACTATGAGAAGACAAATCAAGACGGTCATCCGCTCTGGATGAAACAACCTATAACCCTACTCATTCACCAATTCAATTTCTTGATCTACTATTAACAAGTCAGCGCTGCTGGCTAGGGGCTTGCTATGCCATTTGACAAGTGCAAAATAGCAAAGCAGAATTCGCCAAATGCGATATAGCCACTGCTATGCCCCGACGATTATAACTCATTTATTTTCAGACGCTTCCAAATGAAAACAGTCGGAAGCACAAATCCTTATTTCATCATGAAAACATCATTTTTCATCTCAATTTCGATTACACTTTTTGTTTTGACTGCTTGCACAAAAGAAGCACTAGTAACACCCACCTCAAACGAACCTAGCTTCACACAACAATATACTAACTTAATATCGCCATCCGATCCTGACCACCGCATGTACGAAGAGGGAGGCACAGCATCTTCGTCAATTTCAGCCGTAGCAGTCGATGTAGACTTACCGACGGTGAGCGTCACTGCTACCGAGCTAATTGTAGAGTTTACTGCCAACTACGACTTTTCGGTGGTCATTCCAGATACGACACAACACCTCAATTTTACAGATGCACAAGCTGCTATTAGTAATTTGGCACTTGATATTAGTTCTTATCTGGGGGAGAGTGGTCGCTTCTCAGTACATTTTGATTTGAATGGGCAAAGTTTGAACGGTTTAGCAATATCACCAACGCAGGTGATTGGAGTGGAGGATATATTAGTGTACTAACGGCTAACCAGAACTATTTTATCTTTGGGACTGCTTTCGCTGGAAGGCAGTCCGCTTTGTTTTAATCCGTATGACCTCATCTTTTTTGTGATTCAACCAATCAAATGACTGGATATTTTTTTCTTCTACTAGCAACTCTGCTGCTTTTTCCATTGAAAAATTCGGATCGGCATAGTATTTCGCTAGTGTCCTGCATCGCTGGACAAATCGAAGGAAGGATTTCTTACCTGACTGAGACCATACTTTATCACGAGCCAGCCATCTTTCAAAAGTATTAAGATAGTTGAACAAGAAAGCTTGATAAGAATCATCCTGAAGATGTAAGTCAAAATATACCTGCGTGTTGAGGACTCTTGAAAGCAGTTGGAAGTAAGGAATACTAAAATGATGGTGAAGTAAGAGTTGTAGACTTTTTTCTAGTTGACCCATATGATAGGCAGTATGCGCTTTAGCCCAAATTTCGCAATCCATCTGAAAAGAGCTTTCTAAATGTTGCGTGTATTTTCTGATGACATCAAGCGAAAAATCAAAACTTTTTTTTGTGTTACTAGCACCAATAATAGTCGTATAAGTAGCATAAGATAGCTTCCCTTTGTAGAATATGCTACCTGTTTCAAGTCCAAGTTTATAAATCGGTAGGTTTTCGGTACTAGCGATTAACTTTTTTCTTATGAACAAATTTGTATCATTCAGCAAAGCTGCCAGATGTATTTTTTGCTGTATCTCACCTAGCTCTTGATAACGTTCAAAAAACATTTTTCTTAGCTTCCAATAGTGCGCCAGACGATTATCTGCTGTATATGCAAAGCGCATCTTATAGAAATCCAGCGCAGGATGTTGATGTGTTTGGCTGGCGGCTTTCCAGCGTTTAATCTCCGTCTCAGTCTCGTAGATTTCGCCCCTTAGGATGCTTTGACGAGACATTTTCTCGTTGATGATGGCAGCTTTCTCTAGCAAATAGGTAAGTTCTAGCTCTTCGTCCATTTTCTGGATAGTCGCTGCGCCCGTTTGCATCCGTAACTTTTGGTTGGGATAATGATAGATGCGGCGATGGAGTTGCAAGAGTTCCAAATGGTCTTCCCAGTCTTTGGTGGATTTTGCTTCCAGTTGTGCGATTTTTTTGCGGGTGATTCCAAAGAACCAACTTTCGTGGTCTCTACTTTGCCATTCTTGACTCAGAATATCTTTTCGCAAGTCTTCATTCTGATCCAGATGCTGGAAAATCAAGAAGCGTTCGGCGGCGAGATAGGCTTCCGAAAGGAGGTTGTTCATACGGCGATCACTGAATTTACCTTTGGGTAGTATCTTCTTGAAAAGCAGCTCTTTAGTTAGCTCATCATTGTCAAAGTCAGGATAGTATTTGCGCAAGCTTGCCAGCAGGGTCACTAAATTTTTATTGCTGTTGCACCAAGGGGATCGCAGCCAAAGACGAAAAGCTTTCAGTTCCGCTTCGCTAAATGTTTTGAGGATTTGCACAAACTTGGATGCAAATATAATCGACATTTTTTTATGGTAATGATTGTGGGTAAAGCTACGTAATTTTACGGTTTACAGGCTATGTTGTGTAATTTTTTTTTGTGGTAATACAAACACTTTACTTTTAGCACAAAATGGAAATATTATGCTCTGTGGAGCTTTAGAGCATGTTTGGAGCACTATCTTCCTGTAAACCAATATTTTCCGAACCTGACTTTGAAAATAATCGCTCGTTTATCTCGATAAAGTCGCTATTATTTTCTTCGCCAGAACCGTAAACTACTAATTTACAGTTCAATATTGCTCCAAACAGGCTCTTAGCGAGAGATAGGCAGCGATTTACAACGACTTACTTTATGCGCTTGTCAGCAGTCAGAAAATCGCGCAATAAGTATGCTAAGTAAGTCTCTTCGGACGGAAAACCTTTGGGCATACTTGTTGCGCGATCTCAGGAGCTTTTTTGGAATTATTCCGAGTGTTACTCAAAACTTCGTACACGCCTAATAATTATTGACCCAAATAAGTAAAATCAAGGGAATCGGTGCAATAAACAAATCAACAACTCAATGAATAAACAAATTCTAACCTTTAGCGATTGCCATACATAGCTTTATTTGGCTGCTTGGCTAATCAAAATCCATGGCTAAAGCTTTTTGACTTTCGTACCGCTCAAAAGCATATTCGATAAGTCGGGTAATTAATGCCGTCTGACTCATACCATCGTGCGCCCACAATTTAGGATAGACGCTGATATTGGTGAAACCTGGCAAGGTATTCAACTCATTGACAAAGATTTCACCTGCTTCGGTTAGAAACATATCGACTCTGGTCAAGCCCGCACAGCTTGTCACTAGATAAGCTTTTAATGCCGTACTTCTTAGCTGCGCTAAAATTGACTGCTCAACGGGTGCTGGTACTAAGACTTTAGTTTGGCTAGCATCGCTGTATTTTTCTTCAAAAGAGTATTCCTCAGCCGTCACGATTTCTGCAACGCTACTCGCCGCTACAGGCTGTTGATTGCCCATCACCGCGGCCTCTAATTCTCTACCGATTATCGCCGCTTCGATGATTACTTTATCGTCGTATTGGAAAGCGTCGTCGATTGCCGCCTGAAATGTTTCGGCTTCGCTCACCTTGTGTACGCCAATGGAAGAACCAGCATTAGCCGGCTTGATAAAGATGGGAGTACCCAACTCGGTAGTAATAGCTGCGTAATCCAGCTTCGTTTTTTCGTACTTATAGACTACGTAATCCGGCGCAACTTTTATATCTGCTTGTCGCAACAGTCGCTTGGTCAGGTCTTTATCCATGACCGCTGCCGAACCCAATACATCTGGACCAATGAAGGGCAAATTGAGTAAGCGAGCTAAACCTTGAATCGTTCCGTCCTCACCGTTTGGGCCGTGCAGCACTAAGTAAAGTAAATCAATTGACAGGGGCTGTTGGTTATCCAAGCGAATGATCGGCTGTTCATCACCGATCACAAATCCCAGCGGTATTCCAGCTTCGGAGACGTATTTTTCGGTCTCTGCTATATCGGTGAGCCACCATTTCCCTTTCCTATCAATTCCAATGTGTATGACTTCAAATTGAGTACGGTCTATGGCGGCATTGATATTGCGGGCAGAGCGAACGGAGATTTGGTGTTCTGGCGATTTTCCACCAAATATGATAGCGATATTTTTCATTCGTGCTTACAGTTCGTCAAAAATCCCAAAAGTAAGGATTTGTGTTTAGGGCGCATCTCAAAATGTCGCAGAAAGTTTTTTTTCAAAGGTGAAAAACTTTCTGCTAAGGGAATTTTAAGGGCAAGAAGCGTTAAAGTTTTAACGCTTCTTGCCCTTAAAAAACCCTTGGAGCATCCGAAAATCCTCCTTTGTAGATTTTCGGATACGACTGCATGGAATACAAATGAAAATTTACCCTTTAACCATCAAAACGACATTTTGAGATGCACCCTATGTTTAAGCGAAAGCACAATAATTGCTTATTCTTTAGAGGTGATCTTTCGCCGTCGTAAAATATTTCATCATTGTTGAACTTTTGAGCAGGTATCGAACAAGTCTGTTGCTATTTCACTTTATGCTGTTGTAAAAAGAGAAAAAGTAAAATAATTAAATAACTATGCATATATTAGTAATCGGTGCGAGTGGGAGAGTTGGCAACCAATTGACGGCAAAGCTACTACAAGCGAATCATCGGGTGGTTGGTACGACCAGACAAGAAAAACAACTCTTTGAAGACCCTAACTACAGCCAAATCAATCTAGATTTACTGGGAAGTACCGCAGCAATTGAGGCAAATATACCCGAAGGAATAGAAGCCATTTATTTTGTATCTGGTTCGAGGGGAAAAGATCTACTGCAAGTGGACTTACACGGAGCTGTGAAAACCATGAAAGCTGCTGCTCGCAAAAAGGTAAAGCGTTACATCCTGTTGAGTACGGTTTTTGCGCTTCGACCAGCATCATGGCAAGATAACCTGCCCGAAGAAATGTTTGATTACTACATCGCCAAACACTATGCCGATGACTGGTTGATTCATCATGCCGACTTAAATTATACCATCCTACAACCTTCCGCCTTGACTGAAGAGCAAGGGTCTGGAAAAATTGTAACAAATGTTGAGGAGGCTGGAGAAAACTCAATTGAAAATGTGGCCACGACGCTCTTTGAAGTCCTGAATCACCCAAATGCTTATCACAAAGTAATCAGTATGAAAGACGGTGAAGTGCCAATCAAAGAAGCGATCACTTTGTTATAGTTTCTAAGTAGTCAGCCAAAAGTATTACATTTGCTACATGAGATATTTACCAACGGGCAGGCAAAATTTCAAAGCGATTCGAGAAGAAGACTTGATCTACGTGGATAAGACACGACAGATGCATCGTATCATTCAAAGTGGAAGTTTATATTTTCTATCGCGCCCTCGTCGTTTTGGTAAGTCTCTGCTACTCTCCAAGTTTCAGTACCTTTTTGGAGGAGAAAAAGAGTTGTTTAAAGGATTGTACATCTATGAACAGACCGATTACGATTTTGAGACTTATCCCGTTTTGCATTTCAATTTTTCTAAATTAGGAAAAAAAACTGATGAGGAAGTAAGAGGTGGTATTTCGTTCTTGCTCAAAGAATATGCCGACAAATACAATCTTGAACTGCCTGATAATAGTATCTCCTTACAATTTGATACTTTAATCAAGCACATTACGAAAAGAGGGAAGCCTGTTATTTTACTGATTGATGAATACGATAGCCCTATCACTCATTTTTTAACAGATTTAGAGAAAGCCAGAAAAAACAGGGATGTACTTAAAGATTTTTTCTCGCCTCTCAAAGATTTAGACGTACAGGGTCATTTGAGGTTTCTGTTCATTACAGGGGTTTCCAAATTCAGTAAGGTCAGCCTCTTTTCAGATTTGAACAATTTGACGGATTTGAGTCTCCACCGATGGAGTGATGATTTGCTGGGTATTACACACGAAGAACTGTTAAGCTATTTTTCCGAACATATAGACGCTGCTGCTAAAACCCTCCAACAAACGAGAGAAGAATTATTGGACTATGTCAAGATTTGGTATAACGGCTATGCTTATGATCCTAATATAAAACTATATAATCCTTTTTCAATTTTGAGCTTTTTTCAGGCACATCGCTTTAGCAATTTCTGGTTTGCAACGGGAACGCCGACTTTTTTGGTGAAAATGGTGAGAGATAGAGGCGTGAAACCCACTATATTCGTCAATAAGATGGTTGCAGATACTTTCTTTACCAAATTTTCTTTGGCAGAACTCGATTTAGCAGGCTTGCTCTATCAGACGGGCTATTTAACGATAAAGTCCATCCAGCGAAAGCGTACCGATTTATATTATCGCTTGGACTATCCTAACGAAGAAGTGCGACGTTCTATGATGCACAATCTAGTGGAAGCATTTACCTACAAAAAGCCATCTACTGTTAGTAATGCTTTGGTCAGGATGCAAATTGCCCTAGATGAAGGGATCATTGCTGATTTTATTAATCAACTCAAAATTTTACTTTCCGATATTTCCTACCATCTTTTACCTCGAAAAAAGAACGATCCAAAAACTGAATTTCAAGTTTGGGAAGGCTACTTTCATACCATCATCTATTTGGTGACTACTTTTATGAACTTAAACGTACAATCAGAAATCACTAAACACAAAGGACGACTCGATCTACTAATTGAAGCAGACGAACACTTATATTTAATGGAATTTAAGCTCGATGAATCTACCGAAAATGCCATTGAGCAAATTAAGCATAGAAAGTATGCCGCCGCTTATCAAAACTCGCCCAAAGTAGTACATTTAGTTGGTATCAATTTCTCTAAGAAAGAGCGGAATGTAGAAAGTTGGGAAGAAGAGATTGTAAATCCTTGAAAATGTTTTACCCATAAATACTAGCCACTAGATGCCGACCACTCGCCCGATTCCTGAACTCACAAAGATAAATACCTTGCCAAGTACCGAGATTTAGCCGCCCATTAGTGATCGGAATTTGTATGGAAGAGCCAATGAGGGCAGCCTTGATGTGCGCTGGCATATCGTCTGAGCCTTCTATGGTATGCGTAAGGAATGCCAAATTTTCGGGGACAATCATATTGAAAATGCTCTCAAAATCCGTTCTCACGTCGGGATCGGCAGCCTCGTTGATGGTTAAAGCAGCAGAAGTGTGTTTGATAAAAAGATGCAAAATGCCAGCAGTAGGTAGTGCTGGTAATTGCTGCATCACCAAATCCGTAATGATATGGTAGCCTCTTGAAAATCTGGGTAGGCTAAATTCTATTTGTTTGACCATGATGGGCTTGACTTGTTTCTAAGAGCTTGTTTGGAGTAGTATTGAACTGTAAATCAATAGTTTACGGTTCTGACGAAGAAAATAATAGCGACTTTATCAGGATAAACGAGGGATTATTTTCAAAGTCAGGTTCGGAAAATATTGGTTTACAGGAAGATAGTTCTCCAAACATGCTCTAAGTAAAATGGACGATTGGAGAGCGCAGCCTTATGTTCTTACTTAAACATAGTTCGGCGACCATATTGACTACAAATACGGCAGATGCGCGGATCATGTCCTCTGGCAGGACAGTATTCTCTACCGTAGAAAATGATTTGCAAATGCAGTTTGTTCCAATGCTCTTTTGGAAACAATCGCTTCAAATCAGCTTCCGTTTTTTCCACATTTTTGCCTGTACTCAACTTCCAACGCCACGCCAAACGGTGAATGTGCGTATCGACGGGAAACGCAGGATGCCCAAAACCTTGCGACATCACTACAGCAGCAGTTTTGTGTCCTACCCCTGGTAGTTCTTCTAATTGCTCAAAGCTTTCGGGTACTGCTCCGTCGTATTTATCAATCAAGATTTGGGATAAGTTGTAAATCGCTTTCGACTTTCGAGGCGATAGTCCACAAGGACGGATGATCTGCTTGATTTCTTCTACCTCTAGCTTCACCATGTCGAAAGGATTGTCGGCTCTAGCAAAAAGAAAGGGCGTTACCTCATTCACCCGTTTGTCCGTACACTGTGCGGAGAGCAAAACTGCAATCAACAGACTGTAATGATCCATATGATCCAAGGGGACAGGCGTTTCGGGATAGAGTTCGTCCAAAATTTTGGCGATATCTGCTACTTTTTCTTTTTTCGTCATGACTTTTGACTTAATCTTGGGTACATTACGGCAATCACAATAATTTTTTCTGTTTATAATGTTGATCTGTTTATTTGTTTAACTGATAGTCATTGACTAAAAAAAAGTGAAATCAATAGAATCTATGCAATAAACAGATCAACAATTCAACGAACAAACAAATTCTAGCTTTTACCCACTGCCATATGTACTACATTTGGGATTAGACGTTTACGAAGTTTTGAGTAGTACTTAGAATAAATTCTAGCAGCGTTCTTGAGATCGCGCAATAAGTATACCTAAAGTTTTTTTATGGACGGAAACACAAGTTCTCAGTTATTTTTTTTGAGAAAAATAACTGAGAACTTGTGTTTCCGTCCGAAGAGACTCACTGAGCATACTTGTTGCTTAATTATCTTGCATTGACTCAGACTGTTTCCAAATGAGAGGTTAAAAAAAATGAGACTTCGTATACTACTAATTTGGGATAAAAAAGTGCATTTTCTTTTTTGTTGAATCTTTTAACACTTTCAATATCAACGTGTTGCAGTTAAACAAATCAACAATTTAAACAGATAAACAAGTCCACTTCTTTGCATAGGTTGATCCCGTTTGCAGTATAGGAACTTCTTACTGCGCAATCTCCGCCACCCTTGCAATCGGTAACTGATTTGCTAAGCCAATGACTTCCGTTTCACTATCATAGCCATTAAAAGTCAGCGTGATTAAGGACTGATTGAAGGGAATGTAGAAAGTGTACTCTTTTGGGCTGCCGTCGCTTTCTTCCAAAGCAGCTTTGTAGCCATCTATTTTGACTCGCTTTCTACCGCTAGCAATCGCCATGACAGGAGACGCCAAAAATGACCCAATTCCACTCATTAGTGGTGAATCGTGTACCAAAGTGACTGCTATAGATTGGTCTGCACTTGGATTTTCGTAAGTGCGATCTATGAAAACACCCGAATAACCCAAGAGTGAACCATTGTATTGATCGCCTTCGGAAACAGCTTTCGCTTCCCCTAGTTGTTCTGGTAAACTCGCTAGTATTTCCTTACTCATAAGGACATATAACTCATTCAGCGATTGTTGCAAAGCAAATCGAGCATCCTCCAAATTACCAGCCGTATAGCTTTTTTCGGCATCGGCTAAGTATTCATCGACTTGTTCTTGTGCGATCAGGGTAATGCTGGAAAAACTCAACAAAAGGAATACTGTCAACTGTTTCATGCTATTTTTTTGTGATGTTTAAATGTGCGAACTATTTGCTTCGATATACTCCATTTGGGATAAAAAAGTGCATTTTTTTTTACCACTTTGTAGAATTGATAAATTGAAAAAATGCTGAATTGATCATTCCCATCCAGTAACTAGCAATGCCTGCTATATATAGCACGTCACCATCAATTCAACAATTCAACAGTTTTACAATTCGACTATTTGCACAGGTTTACACCGTTTGCAGTATAGAAAACCTACAAATCATACTTCTCCATCCTTCGATAGAGTGTAGCGCGCGTCAATCCGAGTTCTTCGGCTGCTTTGGAGATATTACCTGCGTATTTGGTGAGGACTTTACGAATTGCCCAACGTTCTAGTTCCTCTAAATTGTAGGTGTCGAGTGATTTGTCGTCGAGGCTTTCTTGTCCCAGCGATTGTAGGATAAAATCTGTAATTTCAAGTAAATCACCATCGCTTAGGATGACGGCTCGTTCCACGGCGTGGCGCAATTCCCGAATATTACCCTGCCAGCTATACGCTTGCAACTTACGAATAGTTGCACCATCTATTTTCAGCTTTGGTTTTTGGTACTTCTTTTTGTAAATCCCTAAAAAGTGCTTTACCAAGAGCGGAATATCAGTTGGACGTTCTCGCAGAGGCGGCAACTTGATGGCCACGGTATTGATTCGGTAAAGCAAATCCTGTCGAAACTGCTTTTCTTTGACCATTTCGGGCAGCGGCATATTGGTAGCGCAAACCAGTCGAATATCTACTACAACTGGCTCGTTCGATCCCAAGCGCGTAATCATCCGATTTTGTAGCGCAGAGAGCAATTTAGCTTGTAGCGACAGTGGAATATTGCCAATTTCATCCAAGAAAAGCGTCCCACCCGATGCCACTTCAAAACGTCCCATACGATCTTGCTTCGCGTCGGTGAATGCGCCTTTTTTGTGTCCAAAAAGCTCCGACTCAAACAGGGTTTCGGAAATCGCGCCTAGGTCTACCTTTACGAAAGTAGCTTCCGCACGTTGCGATTGTCGATGAATTTCGCGAGCCACCAACTCTTTTCCCGTACCATTTTCGCCTAGTATGAGGACATTGGCATCCGTCTTCGCCACTTTCCCAATCAACCGCAAGACCTCCTGCATAGCAGGCGAGTCCCCAATCATTTGATCGACTTGTAGGTTGCTATCTGCGTTCAGCGAACGTTGCTTATCTTCTAAATTCGCTATTTTTTTTTTGGATCGACTTAGTTCAAAAGCCGATAAGATCGTTGCGAGTAGTTTTTGATTGCGCCATGGTTTTTCAATGAAATCAATTGCGCCTATCTTCACCGCCTCCACTGCGGTATTCACATCTGCGTAAGCGGTCATCATAATGACACTAGTCGTCGGTTGTAACTCTAGTATTTTTCCAAGCCATTGAATCCCTTCTTTGCCACTCGTTTCTCCTTTCCTGAAGTTCATATCCAGCATCACTAAGTCGTACTTTGTTTTGCGTAGCCTTCGAGGAACATGCGTCGGATTATTTTCCGTATCGACTTGCTCAAAATGCTGAGACAAAAAAAGCTGAAGACTCATTAAAATGTCTTCTTCATCATCTACTATTAATATGCGCCCGTTTCGAATCATATGTTTATTGTTGCATGGTTTTATTGTTGCATGGTTTTCATTGTTGCACTGTTGCATGGTTTCATTGTTGCACTGTTGCATGGTTTCATTGTTGCAAAAGGCCCTTCGGACAGAAATGATGTTGTGTTTGATGATTTTTTAAAAAAATAATAAAAAACAACATCATTTATGTACAAAAGGAAACCCAAATTTCTAATTTTTATTAA
>JBCDKV010000019.1:0-16831 GCA_038746215.1 Bacteroidota bacterium
CCTGCTTTCTTCAAATCTTCATATTTGTCGGTGCGTGCATTATAGCCCGTGCTACCTTTGCTGTTCAATACTCGCTGCAAAACAACACTACCTTCTACGCCTGCATTGTTCGCGATGGTACGCAATGGAGATTCCAATGCTTTGCGGACAATGTCGATACCAATGGTTTCGTCATCATTGCTACCTTTCAGGTTTTTCAATGCTTTGATGGAACGAACCAATGCTACACCACCACCTGCTACGATACCTTCTTCCACTGCCGCACGAGTAGCATGAAGCGCATCATCCACGCGATCTTTCTTCTCTTTCATCTCTACTTCCGTTGGCGCACCTACGTACAAGACTGCTACACCGCCCGCTAGCTTAGCTAGACGCTCTTGTAGTTTCTCTCTATCGTAGTCAGAAGTCGTTGTTTCGATTTGCTGCTTGATCTGACCAATACGAGCGTCGATAGCAGCTTGCTCACCACCACCGTTCACTACGGTTGTATTGTCTTTGTCGATGGTAATTTTTTCTGCTTGACCAAGGTCGTGCAAATCCGTATCTTCCAACTTCATACCTTTTTCCTCAGAAATGACGGTACCACCTGTCAAAATGGCAATATCTTCTAGCATCGCTTTACGACGATCGCCGAAACCAGGTGCTTTCACAGCCACTACTTTCAAGCCACCACGTAGACGGTTCACCACTAATACACCCAAAGCTTGAGATTCGATGTCTTCGGCAATGATCAAAAGTGGACGACCAGACTGTACTACTTTTTCCAATACAGGTACGATGTCCTGCATATTGCTGATCTTCTTGTCGTGGATTAGGATGTATGGATTTTCGTATTCGGTTACCATTTGCTCCGCATCGGTCACGAAGTAAGGCGATAGATAGCCTCTGTCGAATTGCATACCTAGCACTTCCTCTACGTAAGTATCCGTTCCTTTGGCTTCTTCAACCGTGATGACACCATCTTTTGAGACGCGCTTCATAGCATCTGCAATCAACTCACCAATTTGGTTGTCGTTGTTAGCAGAGATAGAACCTACTTGCTCAATTTTCTTAAAATCGTCGCCAATTACTTCAGATTGTGCTTCTAGGTCAGCGATCACATTACCAACTGCTTTGTCGATACCACGCTTCAAATCCATTGGATTAGCACCCGCTGTCACGTTTTTCAAACCTGCTTTGATCATCGCTTGTGCCAAAACAGTTGCGGTAGTCGTACCATCACCTGCCAAATCAGCAGTTTTGGAAGCTACTTCTTTCACGAGCTGCGCACCCATGTTCTCCACTGCATCCTCTAGCTCAATTTCTTTAGCAACGGTCACACCATCTTTAGTAACAGAAGGCGCACCAAAACTTTTCTGGATTACGACATTACGTCCCTTAGGACCGAGGGTTACTTTTACTGCGTCCGCAAGAGCATCTACACCGCTTTTCAGTTTTTCTCTTGCATCACTATTAAAGCTAATTTCTTTAGCCATATTGAGTAGTTGTTTTTAATTTAGTTAAGTAATAAAGTTCAGTGTTTCTAACTCAAAAAAATATAGTTTTAGAAACCACTAAATCTATTGTAAAATGAAATTTTTAGCCTGATTGGAATAAGCTAGCTTGAATCTAATAAGTGTTCTTATCCATCCAAACATCAGTCCAAGACCACTAAAATGTCATCTTCGCGCATAATCAAATAATCTTCGCCCTCGTAAGCCAATTCTTGCCCAGCATACTTACCATAGAGCACTACATCGCCTACTGCAACCGTCATTAGATTACCATCTTTTCCAGGACCTACAGCTACGATCTCACCACGCTGTGGCTTCTCCTTAGCGGTATCTGGAATAATGATTCCACCTTTTGTCTTTTCATCTGCGGATGCAGGCTTCACGACTACTCGATCATTGATAGGTTTCATCGCCATTGTTTAAATACTTTTTTTGATTAAATTTAACAATATAGACCGACCGACAAAACGGCTTTCGTATCGCTTTGTCCATCTAAAAATCTGTATCTACAAACCACATAGCATAGAGTGTGCCAAAAGTGCTAAGCTGCCATTTTTTCAGTCAACAACCGTCATTTTTGCCTGACAGGTGGTCAAAAAAGTGTTAAGGCGCCAGAAAAATGGGTTCAGTGGCATAAAAAAAGTGTTAAGATGGGTATATTATGTCATTTTACAACTTCCTGATTTCAAGCGTTTATAAAGTAATTAATCCTACGCTTTGGATATGCTACTGTCTCCTATTTTCCATTTCATTCCACAACTTCACGATATCCGTCAAATGTGTCTAAAGAACAATTAGAACTACCGTAGCAGGAAGTAAAAGAGAAGTAAAATAAAAGGGAAGTAAGCAATTGCTCAGTTGGGTTGCTCGAAACCCAAAAGCTGGAAGGGCAGTTCCTCAGAAAGAATTCCACTGAACAAAATAAAGGTGACTAGTAGCAAGCCAATAGTATTCCAAATGAGCAGTCCTTTTTTACTCAAACGATGCTTCAAGGACAATTACCCGATCAGGGGCGAGGCAATACCTGCCAGAATATCAAAGTTTCGCCCCGAAAAAGTCAGGAGTTCAGGAATCATTTGATGTATGAATGGCTGAAATAGTATGATGTCGGATGGGTACGCTAACAACATGCAAAAAAATGTTAACAAAGGTATTTCTTTGCTGTAATGTCTGCGCAAGCTGAGCAGGTAAAAGACTGTGGCCCAGAAGTAATGTTAGAGGTAGTAAAAAAATCACAAATCCAGGTGGAGTGCTTTGTCAAGCGGATAGTTACTCAGTTATCTCCACTGTAGGTTTTGAACCAAGTCATCATCGCTCCAAACACTTCTGCTTCTGATCGATTATCTTTAAGGATTTCATCGTAAGTCATACCCTTTATGTCCATCAAATATTCTGTCATTAGCCTTCCTTTGTAGTAAAGATAAGGCGTCGATTCGTTGGTAGATAGCTGAATGATATCACGTACCTCAAATTCACCTTTTGTTCGATCAAGAAAGCCTTTGATGCCTAGACTTAGATGATAAGTTTCGCGCTTAAGCAAATCAGCCCTTGCGATGTACTCTGGGTAGCCCTCCAGTTTCCATAGTGGTGGATGTTTGAAAGGATTAAACTTTAGTTTTCCGTATTTATTGGCTTGCAAACAATGTACCATTTCGTGGGCAATAACATAAGCTAGTGAAAAATAATTAACTCCGTTTTCTACTGTTCCTGCTGCTACGTCAATTTTCTTCTTAATGATAATATTATTATCAATTGCCCTTGCAACCGACCAGTCTCCCAGTACTTTATCATCAACTGTATTGAAGCGATTTTTGTGAGCTATAAATACTTCAAACTGATAGCTAGGATCAAACAATTCACTCTCTTTCACCAAATTATTAGCTTGATTTAAACCCTTATTGAAGGCAGATTGATCGAAGTCTAGGTCATGGAAAATCGTGAAGTTTTCATACGTATAGGAGTGTGCGAATAGTGCTTGTGGGAAAAAGATGAGCGCAGTTAAGCCGCTAATTAAAACAAATAATACAATGCCGAGGATTGCGATAATTTTTTTAATTATTTTTTTCATAGTTTGATTAATAGACTTGCAGGGCTGTTAACTACCTGAATACCAGAAATAAAATTCATGGAGTGATTGGAAAGATACTAAAATACTCCAAATCCAGAGGAAAAGCTACCCTATGAGTTATGTAACCTAACCCACTATTAAAGCTAACCAAGTCTAACACAACTTGATCGCACTACAGCAAACGCCAAGCGCAGCGAATACTTTCAATTCAAAAGACAAGTAGGTAGATAAATCTCTCAAAGAATCAGATATAATCACGAAGAAATTCACTAACTATCCATACTCAAAATCTTGATTTCCACCCGCTGATTTTTTCTTCTATCCATAATATTTCGCTCATTTTTGACCAACAGCTTTCGCTTGCCGTAGCCTTTATACTGGATTTGGTCTTCATCAATGCCTTTGTCCATCAAGTACTCTGCTACTGCTTTTGCTCTGGCGGTGGAAAGGCGATCACAAAAATCGTGGGCAGGTATACTATTGGTGTGTCCGCCTACCTCTATGATGACGTCTTCGTTTTCCTTTAAAAAAGTATAAATTTCATCCAAAGCTTCGTGGGAAGATTCTCGAATATCCGCTTTATCGGCAGCAAAGTAAACTCGATCCAATCGGATTTCTGTTCCCGTCTTCATCTCTGATCGCTTCAGACCTGCTATCGTACTTGTACTGCTTGTAGGCTTAGTTTCTTTCACGGGTGAAGGCGCAGGTTTTGGTGGTGTAGGGGATGGAGTTGTTCCTTTCTTGACTTGCTCAGATTCTGGCGGATCATTTACAACGATGGGCAGCGCGGTATCTATTGGTTCGTCTTCTATGTCATCAACAGCAGCAATAATAGGTTCGTCTTCATCGCAAGGAATCACCATGATTTCAGAGGCATTATCTAAGAGAATATTGCCATTATAAGCCGTCAACAACGGGGTTTTGTAGAAGGCTTCGAATTGGATGTGGTAATAATCATCATCGGGTTCGAAGCGGAACGTTTTTTTCAGCCAACGGGTATTGATTACCTCTTTTGATTCTGCCAATAAAAAAGCTTTATCGCAATAGGCGTTGCCCGCCCAGATGCGCAGTCTACAGGGGGTTGCGTAATTAGCTTCTTCTTCCGTAACTCTACTTACACTTTTGTAGATGAGCGAACGAGACAGATAAATACTAAATGTATAGCATTTCCCTTTTTGGAGTGGCTGTATCAGCCGCTGTGACACAGATTCCCAAGTCTCGTTGTCGCGCACGACCATGCCCAAGTAAGTAGCTTGGTCTTGCGAAGGCTGTGTCACTTTAAATTCACCACCAGCCATGGAAGGATGCACATCGGGAGGCGTTTCATTGGGGAAGCCGCAGTCATACCAACCTTTCGGAGCATAACCGTGTCTGGGGAAAGACTCAAAAGAAGGATTCTTTAATTCAATAGATTGCTGGGCTTGCAAGGCGAAAGCAAACAATACTGCTATGGCTAGTGAAATATGTTTTATCATAGTAAGCATTTTTAAGACAATGGTGTTTAGCCGCAAAAAAAGCTAGAATGTTATAATTGAAAGCTCGTTAATATAGGGAGCATTTTCTACTAGTAAACGAAAGAAGCTAGCAGAATTGTTTTAATTTATTGTAAAAAAAAGAGCCACAATGAGTGAACGGTAAGGTAAAGCGCAATTTTTTTCGCGTTTCAAAACAATTTTCTACCAAGCGTACCCGTAAGCGCGCCCAAACCACCCATAATGCCGCCAATCGTTGCACTAGTAATGATTAAATTCATACGACTAAACCCACCAAATAGTTCGCCCATTCTACCAACTAATACCTGATTTTCAGGGCTATTCGTCACAAAAAAGGCGAGTAAGAACCAACCCAATGCCACGGCGAGTAAGCCCACAAAAAAACTAGTGACCGCATATTTATACTGAAAAAAAAGTGCTACGACACCCGCTACGACAATCAAAGACCACCACGGCAAAAATAATTGGACGAGGTAAGCTAGCACAAAGGTCAATCCAAATTGTATTAATACGTCTTTCATTTTGAATGTTTAAATGTGGAAATGTTAGGGAGTGTTTGAATGTTTGAATGCAACAATGCAGCAATGCAACCATGAACCCATTCACTTCAACCGCTGCTCAAACAAAATGGGTTGCCGATTATCGTTGGCATCTTTCATAAAAAATAAATTGTAATATTCGCCTTCCACCCATTTATCAATCATATTTTCGTAATAGGGACTAGCGGGATTACCCGACTGACCGCCTGGGTAAATACCATAGGCTTCTATTTCTTCCCCCATGGAAACGACCATACGCCAAGAAGGCCCTGCCACTTTACTGACGGCATTGGGGGCTTGTTTGAAACCATTGACGGGCAAATTGTAGCGTCCAAAAGGTTCGATGCTGCGCGACAAGTGCGCAATGTAGCTGGCGCGATATTCTTCCCAACTAAATGCTTGATCGCTTAGTCGTTCTGCTAGCGTATCATAAGTGGTTTGAAAGGCAGTGGTCAAAATCATCTTGGGGGTTTCGCGCACGGGTGTTTCGGGCTGATCCCAAAATACATTAAGCGGATGCTGCTCCATCATTTCAACGGTTTTCCAGTAGTCTACGTAAAGCACTTGTATGGAATCTTGATACTGGTAGATTTCATCCCAAAGTAAGCGATCAAAGGTTTCGTACCATTCCCAAAACAGCACGGGTGCTACCTCTTCCACATCAAAATGGTAGTTCCAATCCTCCAAAATTTTGACGAGTCCTTTTTGAACGCTCGTGAGCTTTCCGCGATCCAAATAGCTCAACATCAGCGGTAGAGCTTCTTCAGCGAGCAGGCTTTTGCTACTATTCTGCAAATCCATCATATCTTTGATGTCGATGCTATCCATAGCCGCAAGTTCTCGATTGATGAATCGCCCCCGATAATTGTCAAAGCTTTCAGTATTGTAGTAGTAAGGATAGCTTTCATCGGTGGTGCGTTGGTTGGCAGATGCCACAAAATTGCGGGCTGGATTCAGCGTGTAAGGCATCTCTTTGAAAGGAATATAGCCTTCCCACTCGTTGCTTTGCTTGCTGCCATCCAACACAAATCGACCTTGTTCTTTGCGTTTGATGGGCAGTTTTCCTGCGATACGGAGCGCAATATCTCCGTCTTTGGCGGCAAAAACGATATTTTGAGCAGGCGTTTCGTAAGAAGAAAGAGCTTTTGCATATTCTTCGTAATTTTTTGCTTTATTGAGGTTCAGAAAAGTAGCGATTTCAGAAGGTGCTGGCGTTTCTAGCGAAATCCAGTGCATCGCCAAATCGTAATAGCCATCCTCCTCAGATTGATAGACGACTGGACCAAGATGCGTATAACGAACTGAATCTATGACGGGTGCTTTTTTCCCTTTTACGAAAATTTCCTCCACCACAATTTCCGCATCTCGCGCTTTGCCATTAAATAGATAAGTCATTTTTTGATCGTCCAACCAGTCAATGGCGTACCAATCGGTTACATCGTGTCCCACATTGGTAATACCCCAAGCGATATGTTCGTTGAAGCCAATGATGATACCTGGCAAACCAGGCAGCGCAACCCCGTAGACATTGTGATCGGGCGTATGAATTTGTGTTTCGTACCAAATGGAGGGCAGTGTCATTTGCAAATGCGGATCATTGCACAAAATCGGATTGCCAGAAGCGGTTTTTGCTCCATTCACCGCCCAATTATTGCTACCGATACCGCTTTCGGATATGGGCAATGGATCGTGCGGGAAAATTGCACCAATTAAGATATTAGCTGCGGTATCTTGCTCTAATACTTGTGTACTGTCTACCGTCCAAACAGTGCCGCGAGGAATGACGGGCGATTGTTTCGGATTGTATTCGGGATAGAGAAAATCAAAGGTTTCGCGACCAAAAATCTGTAGGCTATTACTAGCTGCTAGATCACGGTAGCGGAAATTGAGGCTCAATGCCATAGATTTCTGAAAAAGGGCAGTTTTGAGGGTAGACCATTTCGAAGGGGCATAGCCCAAAAGCTTATATTCGATTGGATAATCTTTGGGCGCAAGCGAATTGATGTAATCATTGACACCCTTGGCATAGGCTTCAATCAAGTGGTACTTATTGCCTTTTTTCCAACTTTGTACGGCTCTTTCGGCTGCTTTTTGGATGCCTCTTCTTCGCTGCAATAGGTCGTAGTCCAACATGCGTTCTCCCAATATTTCCGAAAGTGTTCCCGCCGCAGCTCGGGTAGAAATATCCATTTGCCAAAGCCGATGTTTAGCGTAGACGTAGCCCTGTGCGTAATAAGCATCAGGATCGTTTTGGGCAAAAATATGTGGCACTAATCGCTCGTCGTAGAACACCTGTACCTCCTCTTGCAGTCCTTTCAATTTCACCTTTTTGTAGTCAGACGCTTTTTCTGCTTTGGTGTTTTGCCAAAAACCTTGAAAAGGACTCAATAGTGGCCCGACCGCAGGTACTTCTTGACCAAGTGGATTGCTGGTGTTGAGTAAAAAGCCCAAGCCAATGGTCAGGACTAAGCAAATCAGGAAAGAAATATATTTCATTGCACCTCGTTAATTTTCATATAGACATGTAGAAAGATAAAGATAGACAATTTGTTCAGATTTTGTAATTTTGAATTTCAACAAACAAAAATCATTAGTCCATGAAAAAGATATACCTTTTCTTTTTTACCACGCTTACCTTGTCCCTATCTGCGCAAGAATGGAACTTCCAATACGTCGATTTCGGTGCAAAACCCGACATCGCTGTGGATAAGGAGGGCAGCGTTCATATTGCTTACATGCTAGAAGAAACGCCAGGCTTTATCAAGCATGCCCAAGTACAGGACACGGGCTTTCAGATCACCGTAATCGATCAGGCTTATTACTATGGGCCACTAGCCATTGCGCTGGATGCGGAGGGTAACCCTGCCATTGCGGTGCATCATCACGACGACGAAGATGAGTACGTCTATCGTTGGGATGGTGTGTTTTGGGAAGCCCTACCGATTCCCAGCGAAGGCCACGATGGCTGGGACAATTCGCTTGCTTTTGATAGCCAAAATAATATCCACACCAGTTCTATTGATCCCGCCCAATTTGGAAGTGGCGATGGTGTGGAGTACGCTTATTACGACGGCAATGTTTGGACGAAAGAAAGCATACAAGCAGGGCCAGCGAAATACGAATTTTCAACCTGCATTCAAGTCGATCAGAATGACGTTCCACACCTTGTCTTTTATGACGATATTGGCGATAATTTGGTTTATGCCAATCGCGTTTCGGGAGAATGGACAAATGAAACGGTGGCTAACAAAGGCGGCATGTTTGCGTCGCTAGTGCTAGATGCTAACAATTTACCACACATTAGCTATTACGAGCAAGTGGAGGGCGAAGCAGGCAATGTTCACTACACCTATTTTGATGGGGAAGCTTGGCAGTCGATGGTGGTAGATCAACTCAATTATGTTCCAATTTCGTTTACGGGAGCACGCAATCTAACTGCCCTAGCTAAAGACGATAATGGTACTTTACACTTAGCTTATAGTGACCGAAAAGTCCTCAAATATGCTACACTAGCGCAAGAAACATGGCAAATTGAAAGCCTTTTGGACTACACAGAAAGTGATACGCTCTTGGGTGCGCAAACTGGTTTGGGCGTGGATGCCGCTGGGAATCCACATATCACTTATTTTGAACTGTTGGATCAATCTCCTGTTTCGGGAAATATCATGTATGCTAGTAAGCCTGTGTTGAGTAATACCAATCTAGTTGTTGCGTTACCTTTCACAGTCAAATTACTGCCAAATCCTGCGAGCGAAAAGCTTCGGATTGTCTTTGATGTGATGCCAAAGCAAGCCGTCAGTTTGCAGTTGTTCAGTAGCGAAGGACGCTTACTAAAAAATGAAACGGTTCAAGCTCAGGCTGCCGTAGACTGGGATTTGGAGGACTTACCAAAAGGCTTTTACAGCTTGCAGATTAGATGTGGAACACAAAAGTGGAGCGAACAATTGGTGAAGCAATAAAAAAAGGCGATTGCTGAAATAGCAGCATCGCCCTGTAAAAAAGAAATCACCCGATTGTTTATTTTTGCGTTTTGGGTTAATTGCCTCCTATTTTACCTTAGTTTTTCCGATAAGAGGCTTTAATAAATTCAGCACCAAATATCTAGTTTATTAGATGTAAGCACCGAATTCTTTGACGAAAGTAAGTATTCTTTTTTTAAATACTAAATACTTGTTAACAAAATCGCTATTTTTTTTAATTTATTTACGATGCTCACAACAAAAAGTTCAGCTCAATGACGGAAACCTATAAAATAAAACTACCCGATTTTGAGGGTCCTTTTGACCTCTTACTTTTCTTCATTGAGCGGGATGAACTAGATATCAACGACATTCCCATCGCAAAAATTACAGATGATTTTCTGTCATACATTCGGGAAATGGAATTGCTGAATATTGACCTCGCCAGTGAGTTCATCGTAGTAGCAGCAACACTTTGCCGCATCAAAGCAAAAATGTTATTGCCCAGAAAAGAGGTGGATGAGGAAGGCAATGAGATTGATCCGAGAGAAGAATTGGTGCAGCGGCTGCTAGAATATCAACGCTACAAATCTATTTTGGAAGAGATGCGAAAGCTGGAAAAAGATCGCGCCCAGCGCAATGAACGCGGCAACACCAGCAAAGAACTCAAAAAAATTGCGGAAAAAGCGCTCGTCGATGCCGAATTGGAGTCTGTCACGCTTTTCAAACTCTTGCGCACTTTTGAACGTTTGTTGCAAAAATACGAAGATCGCACTGCCAAAAAGACCGTCCATCGAATCGTGCAGTACCCTTACACCATCAAAGGGCAGCAAGACTATATCTTTGCTCGCATCGCACGCAAAGGACAAGCGCAATTTCAAGATATTTTTGGGACTTTGCAAAATCGCGTACACGCTATCATCACTTTCCTCGCCTTATTGGAATTACTCAATATGGAACGCCTTTATGTGACGGGCGGAGAAGGTATGAATAGTTTTTGGTTGAGAAAAGTCAAGACTGGACAAGCCGCCGAATCATAGTCCATCATCAAATTCTTGTAAAAGCAAAATCAATCATTTGTTTTTAGAAAAAAGAACGCATCATATCGCCTTCTAAGGAAGCGAAGGGCAAAAGGTATGCCTCATGCATATACTTAAGGCTTGTTCGTAGCGTCCACCTTCAATGATGTAGTGCGTCATGCTCTTATTTTTCTCCAAAAAAATAAGTTGAAATTTGTTTTCCCATCCATAAAAACCCCTAAACAAGCATACTTTTTGCGCGATATAAAGAGCTTTACCTAGGACTTGTTTCGAGTATTATTAAAACTTCTTATACACCTAATTTCAAACCTCAAATAGAGTGAAAAAATCCTGTCTATTACACTACCATTTCAATAGCTTTCCTATGACTCATCTCTAGTATTGCTGAAAACTCATATCTTTTACACCCTAACTCACTCCTCCACCTTCATTCGTCCGAAAAAGGCTGCGATTCATAAAAGAATTTAGCAACTTCATCTATTCAAAAATACTTTTGTACTGGTTCATTCGTCAAGTAGATGAAATATTCAACTATGCTATGACGTATCTTTTAATCGGGTGCATCTCAAAATGTCGTTTTGTTGATTAGAGGGCGAATTTTATTTGTATTTCAGGCAGTCGCATCCGAAAATCTACAAAGGAGGATTTTCGGATGCTCCAAGGGTTTTTTAAGGGCAAGAAGCGTTAAAGTTTTAACGATTCTTGCCCTTAGTAACTATCAAATAATAACTTCCCGATTTATGACGACATCTTTCGTCCTGCTACTGCGTTGAAAAGCCTCGCCAGCCGAGAGGATTCCTGTGTTTTTCGCCTTGTATCAGAACAAAATCTGCTCGGTCAAAATGTGGAACTTATTGTTTGTCCGTTACTTAAAATCCCCCTAGCAGAAAGTTTTTCACCTTTGAAAAAAACTTTCTGCGACATTTTGAGATGCGTAGCTTTTAATCCGTCTGGCGTAGCACGAGTAAAAGGATTCGGACTGATCTTTGTACATCGAGACTTTTTCCGCTGACGAATAAGCCAAATATTCGGAAGGATGACCAAAACCGCAAAATTCGGAACAAAAGCTGATCTCAGAGGTTAGCATCCTGAAAAATTCGATCTCAGCAACTCAATCACTCGACAATTACAACATTATGAAGCAACTCTATCTATTGATATGGCTCACACTGGCTGGTGCAAGCTTCTCTTTTGCACAAGAACAATTCACGGTGAGCGGTACTATATCAGAAGCAGAATCGGGCGAAACACTTATCGGAGCAACGGTACTGGCGGAAGCCTCATCGCAAGGAACAACGACTAATGAGTACGGATTTTACTCCATTTCGCTACCAGCTAGAGATTCCATACAAATCTTATTCAGCTACGTTGGTTTTCAAAATATTGTGAAAACACTGTACTTGACCGAAGACTTGAAATTGAATATCGAACTGGGTTCGGGCATTGAACTGGAAGAAGTCGTAGTAAAAGCAAATTCGTTTAAGGAGCAACTCAATTCTACGCAAATGAGTGTAGAGAAATTGACGATGAAAGAAGTGAAACTGCTCCCTGCGCTACTCGGAGAAGTGGACATTTTAAAGACTTTGCAACTAAAGCCTGGTATTCCTTCGGGTGCAGAAGGACGAACAGGGCTTTTTGTACGTGGTGGTGCAGGCGACCAAAACTTAATCGTACTGGACGAAGCGGTAGTCTACAATCCCAATCACTTATTCGGATTCTTTAGTACCTTCAACGCCGATGCCGTAAAGGATTTGCAGCTTTACAAAGGCGGCTTTCCTTCGCAATACGGTGGACGACTTTCCTCGGTCATTGATGTAAAATTGAAAGATGGCAATAGTAAAAAATTCTCAGGAGCAGGTGGCATTGGCTTGATTTCTTCGCGCTTGACGCTGGAAGGTCCGATACAAAAAGATAAATCTTCCTTCATCATTTCTGGTCGCCGAACCTACGTGGATGTTTTCACGCGAGCCGTGAATCAAGCGAACGAAGACAATGAGGACTTCTCACAAATTCCCGATTACTTCTTTTACGACCTCAACACCAAAGTCAATTACCAATTGGGCGAAAAAGATCGCGTTTTCCTTAGCGGCTATTTCGGTCGGGATGTCTTCAACTTTACCTCCGATTTTTTCAGCTTCAATTTCAACTGGGGTAATGCTACGGGAACGGTGCGTTGGAATCACGTATTCAGTCCCAAACTATTCTCCAATGCCACTTTTACCTTTAGCGATTACCAGTACAATATTACCAATGAAATCACGGGTTTTTCCTTTGAGGTGGGTTCAAAAATTCGCGACGCCAATTTGAAATATGACTTTTACTACAACCTATCCGATCGGCAGACGCTGCGTTTTGGTGCGCAAGTAACAAATCACGAATTTGAAGTTGGACGATTGCAAGCGGGCAGCGACGACGGCGAAGTTTCTTTTTCCGCAGGACAGGATTTTGATGGGGTAGAATTTGGAGTCTACGTGCAAGATGAGTGGATCGCTAGCGATAAATTGACCCTGAATGGTGGACTGCGTTTCTCTGGTTTCAGCAATGATGGTAAGACCTATTTCGGTATTGAGCCACGGCTTGCGAGCAAATACAGCGCAACGGATCGTCTATCTTTCAAAGCAAGCTACGCCCGTATGTACCAATACGTGCATCTAATTTCTAATTCTAGCATTGCTTTGCCTACCGATATTTGGTATCCTTCTTCGCCTGGCGTGAAACCACAAATTTCCGATCAAGTGGCGGCAGGATTTTCGTTTTTGCTGGGTGATAAATACTTCATCAACAACGAATATTACTACAAATGGCTGGACAATCAAATCGATTTTATCGACGGCGCACAGCTCTTTTTCAACGATAATTTAGAGGAGGAATTTGCCTTCGGTGATGGCTTTGCTTACGGTACAGAATTGAGTATAGAAAAGAAAGAAGGACGTTTGCAAGGTTGGATTGGTTATACTTTAGCCTTGATTCGGCGTGGCAATTTTAGAGGCGTCAAACAAGACATTATGGACGGACGCTATTTTGCGCCACGCTACGACCGCCGACATGATGTGTCCATTGTTGCGACTTACGATTTGAGTAAAAGGTGGAAAGTTTCGGCTACTTGGGTCTACGGCTCGGGCGATTTGACTTGGCTGCCTTCTGGGCGGATTTCTTTCCAAGATTTGCCAGGCACGGAACTGAAACCCGTACTGCCCGTCTTCGGTGATCGAAACACCTTCCGTTTGCCACCTTACCATCGCCTAGATGTTGGTGTGGTCTTAAACTTTTTCCCAAAGTGGGGTGAAAGCGACCTGACGCTCAGTGTCTACAATGCCTATGACCGTCGGAATCCTTATTTCGTCTTCTTAGAACCCGAATTTGCGACCTTAGACGATGGTCCAAGTCCAATTGAAGTGCCCAACCGAATCGCAGCCAAACAGCAGTCTTTATTCCCGATTCTGCCCTCGGTGACTTGGAATTTTAAATTCTAAATTGAGGCTGTACGAAGTCTCAGTTTTGGTAACATTTTACTTGAAAACAGCCTGAGTCAATGTCAGGAAATTGAGCAACAAGTATGCTCGGTAATTCTCTTCGGACGGAAACACAAATTTCAACTTATTTTTTTGAGAAAAATAAGTTGAAATTTGTGTTTCCGTCCATAAAAACCCTTTAAGCATACTTGTTGCGCGATCTCAAGCACTTTACTAAAATTTTTCTCAGAAATCACCAAAAACTTCGTATGCCCCTAATTTTAAATTAAGGCGCTAACATCCAAAATAATAATTATGAAAAAATACAGCATATATATCCTTTTTGCAGCAATCGCCCTAGCGTCCTGCAACCTGACCCAAGAAATTGAAATTGAGCTCCCAGCGTACGAAAACCAGATTATGGTAGAGAGCTATTTAGTGCCAGGCGAACCCTTTACGCTACTCCTGACGCAGAGCTTTTCTTACTTCGCGCCCATCCCAACCAATACGGAGCAGTATTTAGAAGAACTGTTCATCAATGATGCGGAAGTCTTTATTCGCTACAATGATACAGAAATAGAACTGAACAGTCAGCTTTCCTTTAATCCGTTTACAGGTAAGTTATTCAACTACAGCACAAGTACTTTAGTACCAGAAGATTATGAAACAGAATTTGAGTTAGAAATTCGCACGGCGAGTGGTGATATTATCACGGGCAAGACGGTGATTCCAGCAGTTGTACCAATTGATAGTGTCGTTGTTGAATTCAATGAAACAGATACCTTAGCACGTGCTTTGACCTATTGGACAGACGACGACAGCCAAGAAAACTTCTACCGTCGCTTGTTTGCACAAGGCTCAAGGGATAGTGTGGATATTGATTTTATTTTGGACGATCAAATCGTAGATAATTCCACAATTGTCACGGGAACAGCTTACGATTTTGCAATTGGTGATACGATTTTCAATACGATTTACCACACGACAGAAGAATATTTCGTCTTTATAAATAGTATCTTCAATGCAGATGCCGCCAATGGCAATCCTTTCGCACAACCCAGTACCATTTTATCGAATGTGGAAGGCGATAATACCCCACTGGGCATCTTCACTGGCCTGACGTTTGACGAGGAACGCACGATTATTAGTAAGTGATGATGAGCAGATCGAAATAGAAAAGCAAGGAATTTTAATTATTGGAATCAAGCACTGTAAGTTCATTTTACTTACTTGACATCATCTTTTGAGAGCAAGATGGAAAATTCATTTTTCGTTTTGTTTTCAAAAGAGGCTTCGAGCAGCAATGAGTTGCTTTTTTAAAGTGAAGTTCACAACAACTGAAATCCTGAACTCGCTTTATTTGGCCAGGCTTGATTATCAGAGTTAGACTACTATTTTAGATTACAGAAGAAAAGAGAAGCGGATTACACAGTACTGAAAAGGTATTTGATGTACAATGATTTGTTTAATATAGCTCAAAGATCAGCAAATGAATCTCTATTTTTTAGAAATTTCAGAATGCTTGTTTCTAAACTGCCGCCGCATAAGCCAAACTTGCATAAATATCGGTGCGCTCTAATTTTGGAAAATCATCCAAGATTTCGTCTATGGTCATTCCAGCAGCAAGATAACCTAAAATATCGCCCACTGTAATTCGCATTCCTCTAATACAAGCTTGTCCGCTACGTTTTCCAGCTTCTACTGTAATGATATGTTGATATTCCATCGTGTTTTATCCAGTCTGATAATATGATAATCTATTGTGGATTTAAACTAAGACATTCTCTTTCAAAAACCGCTGATGTTCAATAATCTTGTACAATACATTTGCTCGAGTAATAACACCTTTTTGCTCTAGAATGAAAGCATGACCAGACAGAATACCACCATTTACGATTTCGTCAGAAGATTGAGGTGTTCGGAGTTTGATGACAGCATCCAAAGGCGGATAGCTATATATGTAGCCCAATTCGTCATTTGCCTTAGTGAACTTTAACAGGTGCAAAAGCTCGTCTAGTTCGCGATAGGTAACATCTATATAACTCATCTTTTGTTTTTTATTGCTCTAATCTCTTTAACACTTTCAGGAGTCAGTTCGTTGGCTAAATCAATGCTTATTTGAATGTACTTTTTTACCTGCTGCAAAGAGAGTTTATTTTCCTTAAAATACTCTTGTAGAATGACGAAATAAGCTTTCTCGTTTCCTGCATCGTAAAGCACCAGAAGCATCATCTCTCTTTCCAAGAGCCATAATTCCAAATCTCTTTTGGACAAAGAGTATTCAATTGATTGTTCATCTTTTGACAATTTGGGTTGATCTGATGATTTTAGTTGAATCAGAATCATTCCGTTCTCTACCTCTCCATTAATATCATAGGTAAAAACATTAGCATCATAGCCATAATCTCTGTATATACGCTGAACAGAATAACCAGCTAGCAAAAATTGTCTTTCTACATGATTTAAACCTAAATCTTCTATGATATGTGCGCGAGTTCTCCTTTTCTTCATGGTAAAATCACTGATTTTCAGCAAATGTAGAAAAAGTAAGACGATTTTTTCTGACTTTATATTTATGTATATTTTATTTATTACAAGGCAAGGATGCCTTTGCTTTTATTCGCGTATTAGCTAGAGCTAATAGCGAGCAGGTGGGGACGAGCATAGGATTTATCCTACTCATTGTATTACTACTTTTAAAATATCTTGATGATAAGTTCGCACTGCTCCAAATCTTTCATCATGAGCCGTACCAGTCGGCACACCTTTACTATTGCTCAATTGCAC
>JBCDKV010000020.1:0-16794 GCA_038746215.1 Bacteroidota bacterium
CGCGCAACAAGTATGCTCAGTAATTTTCTTCGGACGGAAACACAAATTTCAACTTATTTTTTGGAGAAAAATAAGTTGAAATTTGTGTTTCCGTCCATAAAAACCCCTTGAGCATACTTGTTGCGCGATCTCAAGAGCTTTGCTAAAATTTTTCTCAGGTATCACCAAAAACCTCATACAGCTTTAACTGCTAATGGCTAAAGTCGAGCTTACATATCACCCAAAAAAGTATAACAAATCTAATAATCGTTCAACCAACTTAAGCATGTAGATCACATGTCGAGCAACTTCGAGTTTGTTTTTTGCTCTACTGCTTCACCAATCGGCTTGTGCCTAAAACCGTTCCTTGCCGTCTCCATTCACAGAAATAAATACCTGATTGCCAATCCGCAATGTCTATTTGTGTTTGCTTGTTTTGTATATTATTAGTGTGTACTACTCTGCCCAACAAATCATAGACTACTAGCTCATCTTGCGCTTGCAAGTCATTTGTTTTTATGATAATAAATTCGTTGCTAGGATTAGGTGATACGGATATTTGATTTTCAGTGAGCAGCAAATCTTCGGTATTACTCGCTAAATCTTCTGCCGTCACTATTTTTAAATCATCAAAATAGAAACCATCTTCTTGGGTTGCACCATCGGTGCTTAGGACAAATTGGATACGTAGCTCTGCTCTATCAGCATCCGATAATGCTTCTTTGATGAATGGCGTCAAGTCTATTTCTTCCTGTACCCAATCATCCTGAAAACCATTGTACACATCCTGACCTTGCCATCGTCCGCCTCTAGCTACGAGCGTATGTTGACCACAAACTGGAAAAAATTCCTCATAGTTGAAACTGAGTTGTAATTGGACGTTATCGTATCTAGGTTCTAATGCCCACTTAGCAAAGAAGCTTAGGCGGGCTTCCGTAGCATTTGTCAAATCTACGGGAGGATTCAAGGTGATTCGCTGATAGATACTTGGACGATAGGGTGCATTTGGGGAGTCCGTGATAGAAGTACTTGAAGAATAAAAATCTTCGCTGGTTACATCCCAAAGATAAGCATCCCACTGATCGATGGAATTGCCCAGTTCTTCTACGGCTACGGCAATATCTTTCACCTGTTTTTCTATTTGAAATGTTTGTACAAAGCCTTGTGCGTTACTTACTTTTATTTGAATGGCAATATCCTTTTCATCCAATCCTACTTCGTAAGGAATCCGAACGTAGCGATCTTCCAGTGGTGCTAACTCATCGACCGCTACCCTACCCTCGTCTAGGCCAAAAGTTATACCATCAATAGCACGAGCTTCTACCGTGAAATCACCCGTCTCCAGCCCAATGTTTTGTATCTTTACTAACAACTCATTTTCGGCTTGATTGATATAAAAATCGCTTTCTTCTTGAATTTTTGCGTAAGCGGTTGCCAGATGTGCGGTCATCAAGTTTTGCAAAATATTCTGTTGGCAAAAGAATTCAATATCCCTTTCATTCACCCAAAAAGCATAGCCAACTTCTGGGGTCATTGCTAATATCTTGTTCTTTTCTGTTTGCTCTCCGTACATCCAATCATCAGCATCTCCATTCACGACGTATCCCACGGTTTGGGAAGGCGTACCAGCTAAATACTGGTTTTCTCGCGTCATGGCTTTTGTAATTACATTAAAAGCGGGTGCATCTTCGGTGGGCTGATCGGAATAACTCCATGGATAAATCAACAGATTACCGTGCGAATGGTAATTCATCGCGATCTTGAATTGATGCTGTTTGCATAGTTCTGCCACAGCTTGTGTTTCTGGTTCTGAAAAGGCATCTATTCCTCTGTACACTTGCGAAGAGAAATTACCCGAAGAACCATTATAAGCATTACCCCATTTGTAGCCGTAGTTTCGATTCAAATCTACGCCATCTGAAAAATCGATATTACCGTCTTCGTTGTTGTCGCGTAGATTTTTCCGCCAAAGTCCCCCACCCTGCGGATTGGTTATTTCATTGTGCAAATAACCATCTGGATTGACACAAGGGATGAAATACAAGTCTACGTGGTCTAGTAAATAAGTGATCTCAGGATCAGTGCCATAGTTCTCTAGTGCGTACCACATGAAATAGATCATTTGCGTTAGACTTAGTGGTTCACGAGCATGATGCAGTGCTGTGTACAATACTTCTGGTTTGTCTTCGGCGGCAAATCGGTCACTTCCAATTTTGAGCCAATAAATGAGATTCCCCTGATGCGTTAGTATTGCTCCAATTGGACTACGGGCGGTGATTAAGTTGGGGAAGCGCGTCCGCATTTCATCCAATTCCTCCAACATTTCCTCGTAGCGATAATAGCCTGCCATGGTTCCCAAGCGAAAATTGTCTGGTTGCCCGTATTCGTACTCCACGTATCGACCGCAAGAGTTACTGCTTTTTTCTACACCCTTGTTAGCTGGACTTAGATAATAAGCTTGAACATCTTTTATGAGGGTTTCCACCTCAAAACCTGCTTGCTCAATGATTGCTTTTTCGCGCATGGAAAAATCATTGATAAAGTACTGATGTTTTTCCCAGACCCCATGATCTACTTCGAATCCCAAATCTCCTAAGCTTTGGATATTTTGCTCGGGACTCAAATGAATTTTCAGGCGAGTGTAGGTGTCTTGGGCATGAATTGTAGTGCAAAATAATAGAACTAATACTGTGTAGATGAATCTCATTTTTATTGGATTTGAATGAATTATGCTATTGAAAAGATGTTTATACTACTGTATGCAACGAATTAGTAGTGTACAAAGTCATGTTTTTCTTCACATTTGACTCAGATATAGTTCAGGTCAATATCCGCAAATTGAGCATACTTGTTGCGCGATCTCACGAACGCTCTCGGATTTATTCCAAGTATTACTCAAAACTTTGTACATACCTAGTAACGAATGACCCAACTGTAATATTAGCTAGACAAGCATTTCGGCAAATAAACAAATAAGTACTTTTCCTTTCCTTATCTTCGCCTCTCAAATTGTTGAAGGAATACATCATTATGAATGCAGGAATAAAAGTATTTGCGCCCGCAAGCGTAGCGAATGTCGCTTGTGGCTTTGATATATTGGGTTTTGCTTTAGAACGACCTGGCGACGAAATCATTGCTCGTTTTTCAGATCAAAAAGGACTGCGCATTACAAAAATCACTGGAACTAAAGGTAAAAAGCTGCCTTACGAATTAGAGAAGAATACGGCTGGCTATGCTGCCTTGCAATTACTTCGCCATATTGGAGCAACAGATCGAGGCATTGATATAGAAATTCACAAGAAAATGCCTTTCGGCAGTGGCTTGGGTTCTAGTGCAGCTAGTGCAGTAGCTGGCGTCATGGCAGTGAATGAACTACTGCGCAGACCCTTAGAAAAAAGAGCATTACTACGATTTGCAGTAGAAGGAGAACAAATTGCGGATGGAGCGTATCATGCGGATAATGTCGCGCCTTCTCTGATTGGTGGAATTGTGCTTATTCGCAGCAATAAAGATTTAGATGTACATCGACTACCTGTCCCTAAAGGTTTGTATGCGGTCGTGATCCATCCTAAAATTCAAATTCTGACTAAAGATGCGAGAGCCGTTTTGAAAGAACAAACCAGTCTACGACAAACCATAGCACAGACGGGTAATCTCGGTGGACTGATTGTAGGATTATACAATTCAGACATAGACCTCATTGGACGTTCGCTACAAGATGTCATCGTAGAACCCCAGCGTGCTACGCTTATTCCTCATTTTTATCAAGTGAAAGAGTCTGCGTTGAACGAGGCTGCACTGGGATGCAGCATTTCAGGTGCAGGACCTTCTATTTTTGCGCTTTGTTCCAATAGTCTAATTGCAGAAAATGTAAGTGCTGCTATGCAAAAAGTCTTTCACGATCAAAAGATAGATTCGGAGGTGTTTTGTTCACCAATTAATCAAGCAGGTGCGATTAAGTGCTAGATTTATCCAGCAAAAATTAAAACAAACATGAAACTATATAGTACGAATAGTAGTGCAAAGGTAGTAGATATTAAAGAAGCGGTCTTCAAAAGTCTACCTGCTGATAGGGGTTTGTATATGCCATGCGAGATTCCTCGACTGGATAAAGTCTTTATCAAAACACTAAAGCAACACAGTTTTCAATCAATTGCTTTTGAGGTTTGTAAGGCATTGTTCCAAGATAGAATTCCAGATGATGATCTCAAAGTCATCGTTGAAAGAGCAATTACCTTTCCTGCGCCCGTGATTCCGTTGAAAAACAATCATTACATCCTAGAACTTTTTCATGGACCATCTTTGGCATTTAAAGACTTTGGTGCACGATTTATGGCACAATTGATGAGCTACTTTCTACGTGGTGAAGATCGAAAACTGACGATTTTGGTAGCAACTTCTGGTGACACGGGTGGGGCAGTGGCTTCGGGCTTTTATGAGACCGATGGTATAGAAGTGATAATCTTATATCCATCTGGAAAGGTGAGTGATTTGCAGGAAAAACAACTCACTACACTAGGAAAAAATATCACTGCCCTAGAAATAGATGGGACATTTGATGATTGCCAAGCACTGGTTAAGCAGGCTTTTTTGGATGAAGGTTTGAACGAAAAATACAATCTAAGTTCCGCCAATTCTATCAACATCGCTCGCCTGATTCCTCAGTCATTTTACTATTTTGAAGCTTACAAGCAGATTGCGTCCAACGATTTACCCATTGCTTTTTGTGTGCCTAGTGGAAATTTTGGTAATCTGACGGCTGGACTTTTGGCGCAAAAAATGGGGTTACCTATAAATCAATTTATTGCTGCTACCAATATCAATGACGTCGTACCTCAATATCTTTCTTCTGGCGATTTCCATCCTAAGCCATCTAAGAGTACTATTTCTAATGCTATGGACGTGGGTAATCCTTCTAATTTTGTTCGTATGCTAGACTTGCATGGTTCCACGTGGAACACTGTTAAAGATCAAGTCGTAGGATACGCAGTAAATGACGACGATACCCGTGAAACTATACAAACTGTCTACGAGCAAGAAAAGTACATAATTTGTCCACATACCGCCGTTGGTTATCGAGCAGCACAACGTTACCAATCAAGTCATTCAGTCGCGAATGTAGTAACGCTAGGAACGGCACATCCATCAAAATTTATTGATGTGGTAGAAGCAACTATTCAGGCTAGGGTAGTAGTGCCAGAAAGATTAGCAGCACTAGCTGATAGAAAAAAAGTAAGCACGGAACTTGGAATCAGATTTAACGAGTTTAAATCTTGGCTTATGGATAGATAGGGTAGGGGAGCTGATAGAAAAATGTGCTGCGCTATTGATTCGTTTATATTGTTTGTTTGTTTATAGACTTCTGGACATTTTGGATTATAGAACAAAAGAGAAGCAGATATAGCTACACTTGCCGCTTTTCCTAGTGTTTAGTGTTTCAATTTGTGTTTTGTCCAGTAGTGTAATTTGTTTAGTAAAGCAGTATTTACGACCTATTGATATAATAGAAGCTTGCGCTTTTGTGCTTTAAATAGGCAAAGCACATTGATGTTCCACGTGGAACATTGATAGATGTTGATATTAATGGTATAAAATAGAGTATATTGCTAAAAATTAGTGAAAGATGGCAAGTGCATTAAAAATACAGCAAGAACGAGAATTCGCAATTATAGAAAAGGGCAGCAGGCATACTTCATTGGAAGAATTCCTGAGGATATACTCAGATATGGAAGATGAATACAAATACGAATGGAATAGAGGCATTATTGAAAAAACAAAACGAATGAATCAACAACAGGCAATTATTCAAGCTATTTTTCTTCGATTATTCACTAAAACAAAAGTCTTCGAGGAGGGAGGGCTATTCACATCGGAAACAGATATGAATACCTCGATTCAACAATTGCGCCGACCTGATTTGGCAATTTATACTAAAGATCAATTAGATAAAATGCGAAAAGGAGAAAACCAAATTGCACTGTGGGTGGCTGAGGTCATTTCAGAAAATGATAATATCAATCATGTCCAGTCCAAACTACAAGAATATTTCAATGCTGGTGTAGCAGTAGTTTGGCAGATTTTTCCCAATTTTAAACATGTTTACATGTACACCACTGTACATCAGGTTAAAATTTGTTTTGATGAAATACTTTGTAGTGCAGCACCCGCTTTTCCTGACTTTGAAATTAAAGCAGTATCTATTTTTGGAGATTAGACGTATGTGAAACGCTATGTGCTTTATACTCTACTTTCAGGTAGCTCGATGTAAGGCAAAAGATGTTTGTTGAAGGATGCTAGAAGTCTTTCAGTATCTTGTCGAGTAATCCTAGTAGATTAGTTGTAGAGCTAGCTGATTCTAAATTTTTGTAAATAGGTAGTGTAGTACTGATAGGTGCTATATGGGTCACTTTCTTTCATAGTATCCTAATGCAAGATATGCTACGTATTAAATGCTAGGCTTTACTATCTTTGTTAAAGCAAATAATAATTTACGGCAAAATAAAATGGTATGAAAGATGAAAATCAAAAAGATCAGGAGCAGATTCGCTTGGAAAACGAGCTGAAGAAGATCAATTTAGAGATGGAACATGGTATGCAAGCCTTTTTTGGTTCGGATGATTTACCACCAGAATTAGAGGCTATGTTTTTGGATAATATTGCCAAATTTGAAGCGCAACATGTTAAAGGTAAGCAAATTACCGTTTATGACTTCATTGGGCGACCTGATGTTATACCAGTTGAGCAAGTACAACAAGCTGAAGAACAAATTGCACGATTATTGAAAATATTGGAAGGGAAAGGTATTTCTATAGATCGTCCTGAGCATCTGACATCCATTGGTTATTATCGTTTTTTAACGGAAGATTTTTTTGCACACCAAATGACGGACTACCAAGTTGAAGGAATGATACATGGGTTTCTGTACAGTGAATTTCGGCACGATGGTCCTGAATTTATACAAGCGCATGTCGAAGATTTTTTGCTAAACCTATTGAATCTGAATAAACCTTTTGAGACCAACTGGCTAAGTGAAAGTTGTCGAAGTGAGCGCGAAAATATGACAAAGGAAGAGGTGTTGGATTGTGTACAAAGGTTTCGTTCACAATACGATGAATTAATTCCTTTAGCTTTTGAAAAAAATGATTTGGTGTATAATGAGGGATTTATGTATTTAATGTTTGCTATTGCTTGGGAAGGTAGAGTAGTTGGTGCAAACGAATCACAGCGGCACGAAGGAATGGGAATTGCACAGTTGTTCCTAGAAAACGGAGAATGGATGATACAAGGAATTCAAATGCCCGATTTTCAATTTGAAAAATAGATAGCAGACGTTAGAAGCGAACGATCAGACTCCTAAGCTACATTACTGGGTATTTAATATTTTGTCATGTAGTTCTAAAGTACTAGCGTAAGTTAAAATATGTATAACCTATATGATCCGTTCCGTTTGTATCCAAAAAAATAAAACAGGCGCGTGAAAAGTTTTGAGTAATGTTTGAAATAATCCCAAATTCCCAAAGTGAAGATTGCTGAAGGAAAACCAAGATTTATCTTAATTAATTGATAATCAATTGATTATATCTAGTATTATACAAAATCTTGAGCAATACTTGGAATAAATCCAATAGCGTTCCTGAGATTGCGCAACAAGTATGCCTAAAGGTTTTTTTGCGGATGGAAACACTAACTGAGCATACTTGTTGCTCAATTATCTTGCACTGACTCAGGCTGTTTTCAAGTAAAATAAGACTTCACACTACTGAATCATAATTAAAAAAAGAACGCCGAATCAAGAAAATGAAAGAGCAGATTAGTCATTCTATCAAAGCACAATTTGACCTAGAGGGGATCAATTGGGTAATCGAAGAGAAAGAAGTAGCCGCACAAGCTGAGTGGACAAATATTGAAGTACCTTTCGAAAAAGTGGTGGCGGCGGCAGTACAGAGTCTCCTGTATCAAATGGAAAGTTCCGAATCGCCCAAGGATATACTTTCTCTGACGAAAGACTTAGATTTGGAAGATCGGGCGTTGATGGAAAAAGAACTCAAATTAGCCTTACAGAAAGGATCAATTTACCTATTTCCTTCCAATTACGAAGAAATTATTGGGCAGCACCAACTTCCGTTCAGTGTAGAAGATTTGCCGCGAAAAGTTAAACAAAACTGGATGTTTGGTTTTATCACGCCTGAACTGCCCAATTGGTACTTTATTGTTTTCGTCAATCGAAATGATCTGCAAGATACTTACAATACAGGCTTCAAAAAAGAAGGTACTAAAGATCATACTACTATGGAAACCTACGATTTGACCCAACTTTCCACGGGCGATATTTATCACCTCATGACGGGCGCAATTGCACCACGTCCTATCGCTTTTGCTAGTACATTATCGGCGGCAGGTGTTCCAAACATTGCGCCTTACAGCTACTTCAACGCTTTTAGCTCTAATCCACCCATCTTGGTCTTTTCCTCCAATATCCAAGCTGGTGATCCCTCCAAAAAAGATACACTTCGCAATGTGGAAAGTACCAGAGAAGTCGTCATCAATATGGTTAACTATCAGATTGTTCGGCAGATGGCAATTACCAATGTCAGCTTTCCTGCTGGGGTCAATGAATTTGAAAAGTCTGGTTTGACGCCTATTCCCTCCGAAGTAGTAAAGCCCTTCAGAATAAAAGAAAGTCCCGTACAAATGGAATGCAAAGTACAGCAAATCATTCCTTTGGGTACGGAAAGTGGTGCTGGAAATCTCATTCTTTGCGAAATCATACGTATGCACGTCGATAAGACCGTCTTGGATGAACGGGGGCGCATCAATCCTCATCGTTTGGATTTAATGGGACGATTGGGAAGTGCTTACTATGTCCGGGCTAGCGGAGAATCTATTCATACGATCTTTCAGCCTAAAAATAAGATTTGCATTGGCTATGAGCAATTACCCGAGAACGCAAGGCGTAGCCATATTTTGACGGGTAATGATCTGGGGCAATTAGCGGGCTTATTAGAACCTCCAAGTGAAGAAGCTATCCAAAATATGGCGTCCAAAACATATGTCAAAGACATAGTCAAGGGTGCAAGAGCAATTGATAATTTGCATCGAAGAGCGAAAAAACTGTTAGCAAGCGAAAAAACAAAAGAGGCGGCTGCATTGGTTTGGCTAGCAGCGGAAATGTAGCTTCTATGACCCCTAACCGAATAGATCGTTTAATCAGTAATATTCAGCACTTCGTGGATGTGTTTTTCCACTTTTTTCAAAATGACAAACATGGCTTGCATATCGTCCAATTGGGTGGCGTCGAAAGCTCGACTCACGCCGTATTGCTTACCTTCTAGTAATACAAAAAACCAAAGCCTGCCAATGGTATAGCAGCCAAAGAGATTTTGGTGGGACATATCATTTTTAGCTTGTGCATCTACCATAGCAATGAGTAATTGCCCCAGTGGATCATTACCATTAGTTTTCTCTGGTTTATATTCTTGTAGGAAGAAAAAAGGCTGGCGAGGGCGTTGCTTTCCCGTGGCGATCATCCATTCCACTCGTCCAGAACTTTCTATACGTTCTGTTTTAAACTTTACGAATCGTTGTGTGAAAACGCGATAGGCAGGTGGATGATTAAAGTCAAACTCTAGCAAAAAAGGACCGATGAATAGCATTTTTAGCTCATCTTCGTTCCATGTTTCTACATTTCTAGCTAAAGACAAACGCAATTGATCTATTCTAGGTGGCAAGTCCTCTAATGCTTCCACATTTATCCATCTCTTTAGCGAAGGCATATCTTCTACTCGTTCAATGTCGAATTCAATTTCTACATCCTCAAAAAGCCATTTTTCAAAAGGTTTGACAATCATAATGATCTTTTTAGTTTAGCAATTCAGTAAATATAACACTTAAAAACGAATTTTGCTTTGTTTGCAACGATCCCCGCATCGAAAAGATCAAATCGTATAGATGTGTAAATCTTCGTTTGCCATGGAACTTTTCAATAGAAATATGTAGTTCTGCATAGAAAACTTTATTTTCGCGCCGCTTTGATAAGTAATGTGCCAAATCAATAAATCACCGAATCAACAACAATAATGCGTCGAACAGAAATTCAAACCGTACTAGATGCGCCCCAAATAGGAGAAAAAGTAAGTGTTTCGGGTTGGGTTAGGGCTTTCCGCTCCAACCGCTTCGTTGCCCTTTACGATGGTTCTTCTTTCAATACTTTGCAAGTGGTTATACCCGATGAATACGAAGAGACCGAACAACTCAAGCAGATTAGTTTTCACGCTTGCATCAAAGCTACGGGTACTTTGGTGGAGTCGCAAGGAGCAGGGCAAAGTGTCGAGATCATCGCAGATGAAATTGAAATATTGGGTGCTGCTCAGCCAGAAGGTTATCCCCTACAACCTAAGCGCATGACGATGGAATTTTTGCGCGAAAAAGCTCATTTCAGAATGCGTACCAACACTTTCGCAGCGGTATTCCGTATTCGTCATGGCCTTGCTTATGCGACGCATAAATTTTACAACGATCGGGGCTACTATTATATGAACACGCCCATCATAACGGGGAGTGATGCCGAAGGCGCAGGCGAAATGTTCCACGTCTCTACTTTTGAACCCAACGAAGCACCACTCGACGAAGCAGGCGCAGTGGATTTCAAGCAAGATTTCTTTGGTAAGGCGACCAATCTTACGGTTTCTGGACAATTGCAGGCAGAAATTGGTGCATTGGCACTCGGTAAAGTCTATACGTTTGGTCCAACATTCCGCGCGGAAAACTCTAATACCTCCCGCCATCTCGCCGAGTTTTGGATGATCGAACCAGAAGTGGCTTTCTACGACATACACGATAACATGGACTTGGCAGAGGACTTCTGCAAATACCTCATCAACTACATCCTCGACAACTATCCCGATGACTTAGCCTTTTTGGACAAACGCATCCAAAATGCAGAGAAGAACATGCCCAAGGAACAGCGTCGCCCAATGGGATTGATTGAGACTTTGCGCTTCGTAGTGGACAATGATTTTGAACGTATTACCTATACTCAAGCTATTCATATCCTGAGAAACTCTAAGCCTTACAAAAAAGGACGATTTGAGTTTCCAGTGGAGTGGGGGACGGATTTGCAAGCAGAACACGAACGTTACTTGGTGGAGAAAAAATTCAAAAAACCTGTGATTGTACGCGACTATCCTGCTTCCTTCAAAGCTTTTTACATGCGGATGAACGACGCAGAAGAAAATGTGCCTGGCGAGACAGTAGCGGCAATGGATGTTCTGTTCCCAGGCATTGGCGAAGTGATTGGTGGTTCACAAAGAGAAGAACGCTACGAGGTACTCGTTGACCGCATGGAAAAAATGGGCGTTCCACCCGAAGAACTGTGGTGGTATTTGGAACTACGGAAATTTGGCGGTGCGCCACACGCTGGTTTTGGTTTGGGCTTTGAGCGCATGGTTCAGTTCATCACAGGTATGGGCAACATTCGAGATGTGATTCCTTTTCCAAGAACGCCAGGAAATGCGGAGTTTTAATTTAGTTGGTACTAGATCTATCACCTCCTCACAAATTTTTATGCATCCAAAAATCCCGCTAGGGATGTACTATGGGTAGAAAAAATGCTGAAAATGTTATTAAGTGCCGTAGGTACGTACTATAACAGTGCTACAGTTCGCACCTACGGAGCTTAGACAAGGAAAATTGGATGTTTCTACCGATAGTTCGCCTCTACGAGGCTTTGGAATTGAGGGTTTTGGACTTGTGGGGGGGGGACAGGATATTAGATATCATACTTTATGAAGTGATGCAATTGCTAAAAGTTTCTCCTGTTTAAGCTGTTGATAATGTTTATTTGTTTATAGGTAGAAGGTTATTTTCCTATTAAACAAATCAACAAAGCTCAGCGATTGCTACACTTATGAAGTATCTCACACTTACCTAATACCAAAAAGATGGCAAAAATCTACGTCCTCAACAACTATTCTTTCGAGCGCGTTTGGCAAGAAATCCGAGCAGGGAAAAAGCCCAATCATCATTTGTATGGGGTGAATTATCTTGCCGAAGCGGGACACGAAGTTGTGTTAGTGCCATTTGATGAAGAAAAAAAGAGTATTTGGAGTCGCTTTAGCAAGTTTTGGAAGAAAAGTAAGCTACCGATTCCACTGGGCGACCTATTTCAGCAATTCTATGTCCTGAAAAGAGCCAAAAAAGAGGATGTGATTTATGCGCCTTGTCAGACGCAAACGCAGTTGTTAAGCTATCTAAAAGCCATCGGCTTAGTGCGAGCAAAAATTATTGTCTTGGCACATCATCCACCAATTCGAGGACGTTTTGCTAAAGTTCGACAGTTCTTTTTTCGCTGGGAATTGCGTGGTACAGATGCCTATCCTGCCTTGTCACAACGCATCGCCGACCGCATCAATCAATTCCAGAAGGGCAAATCCAAAGGCTTACACTGGGGACCTGACTTGAAATTTTATGCGCCTTATTTATCCAATCAAGCAACTTACTTCCTAGCCGCTGGTAGAACAGGACGCGATTTTAATAATTTCGCTGCCGCCTGTGTCGAAGCCCATGCTCCTGCCAAAATCATTTGCCTACAAAACGACTACGATAATCACCTAAAGACCTACGAAGCCAATCCCAATATTAACATCACTGCTAATGCTGCCGAAGCCAGCTATCTCTACGACCAACTCACGCCCGTCATGGCAGCTTCCAAAGCGATCTGTATTCCATTATTCGCCACCAAAAGCAATCTCGCTGGTTTGACTAGCCTCACCGATGCACTCGCGCTAGGCAAAGCGGTCTTAATGACTCGCAATGATTTCATCGACATTGACATTGAAGCCGAAGGTATTGGCATCTGGCTGCCTGCCAAAGATCGAGCCGCTTGGCAAGCTGCCATTGAAAAACTGCACAATGATCCGAGACTTTGTGCGGAAATGGGACGAAAGGCAAAAGCATTGGGCGAACAGTTTTGGAATTCGAAGGTGTTTGCGAGGGAGTTGTTGGCATTGATTACATAAAAAATAAACTCACTCCCAATACCCCAAATACTGCTCATAGATTGTGCGCCAATCCAAGAAACGTTCGTGGTAGAGGGCGGCGCGTTCGGCTTCTTCAGCTAGCAAAACGGGATTGTCCATAACCTCTAAAATAGCGGCTAGGTTGGCACGTCCTTTTTTGGGGACGAAAATGACTGCACCCGACTCCAGTAAAGATTGGTTGGTCATGTCTCCTCGGTTGCCTAAAATTGGGAGTCCCGCTGCAAAAGCTGCTGCTAGGGAACCGCTCTTGTTACAAACGCCTCCTTTGCCCATACTGAATTGCATGAAAAGATCGCTGCACTTTAGGTGTCTGAAGACATCCACTCTGGAAAGATAGCCCGTGGCGTAGATGTGTGCTTTCAGATTTTCTTTGATCTTAATTTTGGGCGTTTTGCCGCAAATAAGCAGCTTAGTATTGGGGCGCAATGCGAGTAGTTTTTCAAACCAATTCAACAAGGCGACGTGATCGCGTTTGCCAAAGGTTGCGATGAGAAACTCACCATTTGGTGTGATTTGACGGCGTAGTGCTTTTTGCTCTTCTTCGGATACGAAAATCTCTGGAATATTAGAACCAATCTGAATGAGTTCCACGTTTTTTGTCCATTTGCGGATGTATTTCACGTAAAAATCTATACTGGTAATAACTTTATCGGAATGCTTAGCCAGCGAACGAGCAATAATTCGCTGACCGATAGCTCGTCCCAATCGCTTAGCTTCCATTCGAATGCAAACTTCGTGAAAAGTCGTACTAATCGGAATTTTAGCTTCTACGACTTGTTGCAGAAAATAGATCATAATCCACGGCATCCCTTTGTCGCTGAAGCTGTAAGGCACATACTGTAAAGAAACAAAATCGGGTTGGATGATCTTAATCAAATCCACGCTTTCATCGACGCCATTTTTATCCCAAATATCTACGATGGGGTAGATGTTCATTTCTTCTACTTCATCTACTTGCTTGCGATTGGAGCAAATGATATGCACCTCATGTCCGTGTTCCACGAATTGTTCTGCTAGAAAATAGGTGTAGTCGCCGACACCATCGACGGCGGGTGGGAAATTATTAGAAATGAAGACAACTTTCATGTTGTTGTTGAATTGTCGAGCTGCTGGTCAATACCCAAAAGTTACTATGTCCTCTTGGTAGTGTTCTCGAATCAGGGCGATGGCTTCGGGCGTGTAGGCTTTGAGGTAAGCTTGCTTTTGTTGGCTTTGGTTGTGGTGTGCTAATTGCTCATCCACGTCAATTTGCCGACAAATATATTGAAAGTCTTGCGTTAGATTTTCATATTTTCCGATAAAATCCACCAAGCAATGACCATTTTCATCGTAAAAAAAGTCTTTTTGTAGTCGAAAATCGTGCTGCACCCGCCATTGGAGATAAGTTTCAAAATCGCCCATCTCACTGATGAGTTTGTGCTGTTTGTGCTGTTTATTTTTCAAGGCATAACGGTAGAGCGAAGCCTGCCAATCCCACGGATTACGCACAAAACCAAATTTGAAATATTGTTGAAAAGTTGAATCGGGGAGTCTTGCTCGGACTTGGCGTGCCGTGAGGTGATTGTCCGAAATTTTGTGGTGGTTTTTCCCTTTCAGTCCAACTTTTTGCTGCAAACGCTGAAAGGGCGATAAGCGATATTTGCCCAAGGCAGCACGGATACTCGTACCCGCCACTTTGTAGTTGTGAATGAAAATGAATTGCTTGCTGTGTGAAATAAGCATTTATTAAGATAATTAGGCTTGTTATTGACAACCAACAGCTACTAAGCGCCATGGCTGTTTCATTCTATTTTACGATGTATTAAGTTTCCTAACTTAATACCACTATCTTGCCGTTTCCTAACGGCTGAATGCTACTCCACTCGTTCGGAAATGAGTAGATAATAGGTTTGAAGTTTCTTAACTTCAAACATCAAGTAGAATGAAACAGCCCTGTACTAACCGCAAACATAAAACAAAAAAAGCGAATGCCACACTGAGGAGGCATTCGCTGTAGGTGTTATACACTATTATTTGTTTTGGATCGCAAGACCCTTAGTCACTTACTTACTTGATTTTCTTAGTCAAGGCATTCGCTAAGCGAGATACATTATCTATACTTTGCTTTTTAAGCGTCTCTAAAGTATCAAAAATGATCGCTTGTTGCTGATTACCCAATTTCAAACCACCATCAATTGCTTTAGATACGATTTTTGACCAAGCTTCGGTATTGGTTTTTGCTAAATCCACCATTTCATTAGCAGTTTCTAGCGCATAAGTATTCACACCTTTCACGGTCTTGCTTACGCTGCTGTAGCCCTTGTTCAAGTCTACTTTCTCAATAGCTTCTTCTGCTCGGTCACTTGCGACTGCCGTTACTTTTTTCCCTCTTTGGATGAAAGAATCTGAAATCGCTACTGCTGCGTCTTTGAGCTGTGTGTTCACCTTTCCGACAGAAGTCTTGATCTTTTCAACACTGTCTGATAGTTTGATACCTTCTACCGCTTTCGCCGCATTGTCTCTCAACTGCTGACCATTTTCCATCAAATCGTTTGCTACGAAATTGGCAGTTTCCTGTACCTCGCTATTCACGTTTTTGATGGTCTTTCTGATGGTTTTCAAATTATTCTCTTTCGCTGTTACTTTCTTCGTTTTCTTAGCCATGATTATGCTCATATTTTGAAGGCTATTAAAGCCTATACTGTTCGATAATTAAATTGGATGGGTTTTTGGAATTAAGTTGAACGAATTACTTCGCCATTTTTTTCGCAGATGCGATCCAGTTTTGGACTCTTTCTTCACTCGCATAACGAGGATTGACGGTTTCCAAAGCGGCAGTCAGATTTTTCACATTAGCTACTGCCATTTGTTTGAAAGTATCAATACCAAATTGATTCAAGGTATCCTCCATTTTAGGACCGATGCCGTCAATTAATTTCAGATTGTCTCTCTCTACGGTTGGCTCGACTGCTTTAGCTGCTTGCTCAATGGCTTTGTTTGCTTGCTGTTTTGCGGTCGCTGTTGCTTTGGCTACTTGCTTTTTTGCTTCGGTCGCTTGCTGCTCTATTTTGGCAGTTGTTTCTTTCTTTGCCTTGGCAGTTGCTTTGCTCACTCGTTTCGCAGCATCTGTCGTTTTCCCGATGACTTTGTTTGCGGTCTTTCTAGCAGAGTTGGTTGCTTTCTCTACGCTTTCCTTAGCATCTTCCACCGTTTCTTTCACTTGCTCGCTCACCTTAGCAGCGTCGATACCTAATAGGTTCATCAATCTTCTGCTACCGTTCACATACTGTACTCTCGCACCCGCTACTGCTTTTACTGCTAGCTTCTGATTTTGATCCAAAGCTTTCGTTCCAGTCTTCATAGCTTTGGCAAAAACCGCTTGCCATTGTTCGCCAGTCGCTAAAGTCTCATCAACAATCTCGTTCGATACTTTCAAAAAATCTTCGTTCACTTCGTTTACTTTCGTTCTCAGCGTATTCGCTGTCTCTTTCAAATTCATATTTATCATTATCTCTTATTGCTTTTAATTTTAAAGAATACTTCTTCTTTTAAAAAGACAATGCAAATATACGACTGGCGAGTTACAGATGAGTTACAGACTAAAATGGGTGATAATTTTTTGTGTGAAATTGGTATACTTCATCAGGCTGAGAATTAAACTTTTATAGGGCGTCTTTTGCTTCTGCACTTCATCACTTCCTCGCCTTGGTAACTAAGGCTATCAGGCTGTGGACTTCTTCGTTCAGAAACAAAATACGCTCCTCTAAATTGTCTACTTCTCAACCTGATGAAGTATAAG
>JBCDKV010000021.1:0-16468 GCA_038746215.1 Bacteroidota bacterium
ACTCAGGCTGTTTCCCAGTAAAATGTTAACAAAACTGATACTTCGTACACCCCTAAATAAAAATCAGCAATTTGATAACTAAAGCGTCAACTACTTTTGCGATTCAGATAAACAGGTCAAATCTGTAAACAAAATTTCTAACTCACGAATCTGAATTTATACTCCATTCGGGATGAAAAAGTGCATTTTTATTTTGATCACTTTGTAGAATTGTTGAATTGAAAAAGTGTTGAATTGATTGTTCCTATCCTAACATTAGCAACGTCTGCTAATGGTACAGAACGTCACTATCAGTTCGACAATTGGACAATTTTACAATTCGACCATTTGCACAGATTTATCCCGTTTGCAGTATATTATTTCACCATTCCTTAGATTTGCGGCAGGAATCAGACAAAATGGAAGAAAAAGAAAAACTTGCTTTAAAAGATCGGATACACGAGATCATCTTTGAAGCAGATACTAGATTTGGACGAAAGATCGACATCCTAATCATGGTGATGATTATACTGAGTGTCATCGTAGTGATGCTGGAAACGGTCTCTGGTCTGGAAGAAAGATTTAAAAACTTATTCGTCATCCTCGAATGGGTATTTACCGTCATTTTCACGATAGAATATGTACTGCGCTTATACAGCGTACGACAGCCTTGGAAGTATGCCACTAGCTTCTATGGCATCATTGATTTACTAGCTATTTTACCTACCTATCTCAGCTTTTTTATTCTCCACTCCCAGTCTTTACTGGTCATTCGTGCGCTGCGCCTCATGCGTGTTTTCCGTATTTTCCGACTGGGGCGATTCATGCGCGAAAGTAGATTGATACTCCGTGCCATGAACGCCAGCCGAGCCAAAATCTCTGTATTCTTATTTTTTATCATCATCGTCGTCACCATCATTGGCGCGATCATGTACTTAGTGGAAGGCAATTACGAAAACAGTAGCTTCACTAGCATTCCTAAAAGTGTCTACTGGGCAATCGTGACTTTGACCACGGTGGGCTACGGAGACATTACACCGACTACGCATTTGGGACAGTTTCTTTCTGCGGTGGTGATGATTTTGGGCTACGCCATCATTGCAGTACCCACGGGTATTGTATCTGCCGAAATTATTGAGCAAACCAAAGAAATACAAAACAATTCCCAAGCTTGTCGCTACTGCTCCCGGGAAGGACACGACGATGATGCTGTTTTTTGTAAATATTGCGGTAATATTTTGAATGATCCAGAGAATAGCTAAACTTTCAAAAATTAAATCTAGGCGAGTTTTAAGCAATAACTGAGAACTTGTGTTTCCGTCTGAATAGACTTACTGAACATACTTGTTGCTCATTTATCTTGCATTGACTCAGGTTGTTTCTGAGTAAAATGTTAAGAAAAGTGAGACTTCGTAAACGGCTAAATTAAATTATCAAATATAATGTTTTTTTATATGTCGCAAATGATGGATTTTTCAGAATATATGCGTTAAAAAAAGCAGCGAATTCCAAATAATAATAGCCTTTTTCCCTCCTTTTTAGTGTGCATCTTCACTTTATTGTCCAGAAAGAAAAATTTAAACTTCATTTTACATTATAGCACTATCTTTGCGCCGAGAAAACGTATGCTGGTAGTCTAAGAAGTGATGATTTGGTGTAGTATTTGGTATATGCTGTGACCATGCTATTCTAATCTTCCACTGGTTTGTCTTTTTAGTGCTATCCGCATTTACACTTACACATTAATCAAAAAATGATTAGTATGAAAACTCTTTCACGATTGCTGAGCACGGTCTGCTTATGCCTTTTATTCAGTATGTCCTTCGCACAAGGTGTGACTACCGCTTCTATTAACGGTCGAATCGTTGATAATAACGGAGAAGCACTGATTGGTGCGAATGTGCTAGCCACGCATTTACCTTCTGGCTCTAACTATGGGATTTCCACAGATTTAGATGGCTATTACCGTATTCCAGGGATGCGAGTCGGAGGACCATATAAAGTTACTTTTTCCTACACTGGTTACCAAACAACGGAGAAGGAAAATATCTCTCTCACTTTAGGGCAGTCTTTGAAGCTGAATGTTCAATTAGCTGAAGCTGCGGTAGGTTTAGATGAAATTGTAGTATTGGGTGTTAAAAATGATATTTTTGATGGAAACCGTACGGGCGCAGAAACTACCGTAGGACAAGAACGCATTGCAGCAACTCCAACCTTAGGTCGTTCCATTGGGGATTTTGTTCAGTTCAATCCACAGGCTTCTATTCAAGAAGGGAACGATGGACTAGAAATTTCTATCGGCGGTATGAACAACCGCTACAACGCTATCTACATTGATGGTGCGGTGAACAATGATGTGTTTGGTTTGGCTGGAAGTGGAACGAATGGTGGACAAACAGGGGTATCGCCTATCAGTTTGGATGCCATCGAAGAATTCCAAATTTCTGTCGCACCTTTCGACGTCAGGCAATCTGGTTTTGCTGGTGGTTCTGTCAATGCAGTCACTAGAAGTGGATCGAATGATTTCAAAGGATCTGCTTACTGGCTGTTCCGCAACCAAAGTCTTGCTGGGTTGGAACCACAAGAAGACGGACAAGATTTCGAGAGACAAGCATTAGATGATTTTACAGCTCAGACCTATGGTGCTTGGGCATCAGGTGCGCTTAAGAAAGACAAAGCCTTCTTCTTTATCTCTTTTGAGCAACAGAGAGACGAAACCCCTCAGCCTTTTAACTTGGCTAATTATGATGGTAATGCAACAGAAGCAGATATTAATAATTTAGTAAGTTTCTTGCAAAACACCTACGGATTTGATCCTGGTAGTTACGCAAATAACACTGCCTTCTTGAATAGTGATAAAATTTTAGCGAAACTGGATTTCAACTTGAATCAGAAGAATAAACTGACAGTGAGACATTCTTTCACACAGGCCTTGAATTTGGAGGCGCGTTCTTCGAGTGGTTCTGGTATTCGCTTCATCAATGGTTCTGAGTATTTCACTTCTAACACAAACTCTAGTGCAATAGAACTCAATACGATCATCAACAATAAAATGTCCAATAACTTGACGATTGGAGCAACTCTGGTTAGAGATGATCGAGATCCTTATGATAATACAAATGATGGTCCATCTATTCCTTTTCCAGCAGTATTTATTGACGATGGTCGTGGAAGCTTCCAGTTTGGTTCAGAAACTTTCTCCACTGCAAACCAATTGGATCAGGATATCATCACTATTAACAACAACTTTGAATATTACGCAGGTAAGCACACTATATTGGTCGGTGCAAATGCTGAGTTTTATAGAACTAGAAATCTTTTTATTCCATTCAATTATGGTGACTACGACTGGGATCGGAGTGAGCCAATTAATGGTTCTGACTTAGAAGATTTCCTCGCTGGCGAGCCTTCTTCTTTTTTCCAAAGAAACTACTCCGTAGTAGATAATATTACGGGAGATGAGTCCGCAGCAGGGATCGAATTCACAGGTGCTCTATTTGGTTTGTATGCACAAGACGAGATTCAAGTAAACGATAATTTCAAGTTGACTTTGGGACTTCGTGCGGATCTTCAAACTTTTGCTGAGACGCCAACAAACGAGAGCTTCAATGCGAACACGCTTCCATTATTAGAGGAGTTCTATGATCTACAGGGTGCAAGATCAGGAGACTTCATTGATCCACAAGTATATTTTTCTCCACGCATCGGTTTTAATTATGATGTAAATGGTGCACAAACCACTCAAATCCGTGGTGGTGCTGGAATCTTTACTTCTAGAATTCCATTGGTTTGGCCAGGTGGTGCTTATAATAATAGTGGTGTAAATAGTGGTGCAGCCTTTATTGATGATCTTCCATTCAATCCAGATATCAATAATCAAGAGCCAGGAAACATTGATTTGAACAATGTTTCTCCTTCTGGAAATATTGATTTATTTGCTGCAGACTTTAGAATCCCGCAGGTAGCTAAGTTTAACTTGGCGATAGATCAGAAATTGCCATTAGGTTTAGTAGGGACTGTAGAGGGTATTTTCACAAAGTTCTTAAATGATGTTTACTATCAAAACTTAAACTTGAGACCTTCTGTAGAAAACCTAGAAGGTGCGGATAATCGTCCCGTCTTTAATCGTCGTGATGAGGTAGATGACACTTACGGTCGTATTATGCTAGGAAGTAACACTAACGCTGGTTATACCTACAATATTTCTGCTAGTCTGACTAAGCCTTTTGATAATGGATTTACGGGTTCTGTTGCGTACTCTTATGGTGACGCATACAGTATTTATGAAGGGACTTCTTCTCAAAACTCTTCTCAATGGAGGGGATTGCATGCAGTGACGGGTAGAAATGAATTCCAAGAAACGCAACGCTCTGTATTCGCGCAAGGTAGCCGCATCATTGGTCAATTGAGTTACAAAATAGACTATGCCGATTTTGGATCTACTCAGATCGGTCTAGTTTACACTGGACAATCAGGCAACTTGTACTCTTATATTGTCGGGAGTGGACAGAATTTGACCAACGAAGATTCTAGAAACCGTACTTTGTTCTATGTACCAGCCAATCAAAGTGAGATTAATCTAGTTGACATTACAGATAGTGATGGGAAAGTAGTAGCTGGAGGTTCAGTTGCTGAACAATGGACTGCTTTAGATGCTTTCATTGAGTCAGATGATTATTTAAGTGAAAGACGTGGAGGGTATGCTGAGCGTAACGCTAGCCGTACTCCTTTCGAGAATATTGTTGATGTTAGAATTTTACAAAACTTCTATATTACAAGTGCAAAGGGAAAACGTCATACGCTACAGCTATCTTTCGATATTGTCAATTTTACTAACCTATTAAATGCTGCATGGGGTAAAAGATACCGTAGAACTTTTGGCGGATATGAAGTAGTAGAGTTTGAAGGATTTGCAGATGGAACAAATACACCAGAATATACTTTCACTCCATTTGACGGTGACTTACCTTACTTTGGTGATTTTGATGATAGTGGCTTGAGAAGTGCAAGATGGCAAGGACAGATTGGTGTACGCTACATCTTCCAATAGGCAGAAAATTAAAAATTTTGTGCTTACACTAAAATAATTAGCAGCCTAAGATCATTTATGATAGGTATTTTAGGGCTTCTACAAGAGTTGTAGAAGCCCTATTTTAAATTAGACGTGTACACGAAGTCTCATTTTTCTTAGTATTGTGCTCAGGTATGGTTCAGGTCAATGTCAGAAAATTGAGCAACAAGTATGCTTGGTGAATCTTTTCGGACGGAAACACAAATTCTCGCTGATTTTTCTAAAAAAAATCAGCGAGAATTTGTGTTTCCGTCCATAAAATTTTTTGGACATACTTGTTGAGCGATTTCAAGAGCTTTGCTAGGATTTATTTTGAGTATTACTCAAAACTCCGTACACGCCTAATTTCAAATTAGGTCAAGCTATGCGTATCATTACAATTACTCTCTTACTTTTCACTTATTATTTACTACCTGCCCAGACGAGTTGGAAAAAAGCTTACGAAGAAAACGGCTTAATCATTCATACTCGAACCAGCAAAGACCAACTCTTTGAGTTCAAGTCGGACATAGTCATTGAGCAACCACTGCGTAAAATCCTCAGCGTTATCCGAGATTATAAGGCCTATCCAGAATGGAGCTATAAAACTAAATCTCTACGCATCTTAGAACAAGTTAATACAGAGACGCACTACGCTTACACCGTCGTCGATTTTCCTTTCCCACTCAAAGATCGCGATTTGATTACCTACTCTGCGACGCGCTACTTAAAAGATGGCGTTGTGCTGATTAGCCTAGAGGCAAAACCCAATAAGATCAAGCCAACCGAATACGTTCGGATCAATAAAGTCCGAGGTTTTTGGAAACTTACGCCACTGTCCGAAAGTAAAACCAGAGTCATCTACCAACTGGCTTCAGAATCAATTGGCTTACCGACTTGGCTGATTGAAAGCTTTGCACTAGAAGCACCCATTCAAAATATGACGGAGTTGGCTAAAAGAGCGGCTAAGGTTGCTGATTAGGCATGTACAAGTTTTTGATGATGCTCGGAATAGGTCTCCGTCAATCCCTTGAGATCGTGCAACGAGTATGTCCAAAGGTTTCTATGGACGGAAACACAAATTTTAGTTATTTTCTCCATGTTCGATAAGCCTTCGCACGCTGTGGGTAATAGATGAATTGGATAAAATTGAACTCCAATTGTTGTACGCTGATGCTTTGTCCTTTATGTTCGAGTTCCAAAAAAGGAGCGTAGCGTAAATTAGTTCTTAACACCCACGAGTCGCCTTTCCTAGATGGTCGGATATCCCAGCCAAAAATGAAACTTGGTGTGAGTTGATTACTGCTGACGTCTGTGATGCTCGCTCCTCGATCATTTTCTGTCAAGCGCAACGATTCTAGGCTGATGCCCAAGCCTACATAAGGTACAAAACCATGATAATCGCCCAAGGTCTTGAAGCCTTCTAAGACCAGTGACTGCCGCTTCACCTCCTGCTCATAATCATAGGCACGCCTGCGCTGCACAATGGATCGGAAGGAACTGTTGAGGAATAAATCCGATTTGGTGAAATGATAGCCCAAGGAGATTTCAGGAAAAACACGGGGCATTTGGACTTGATTGAGAAAAGGGGCAAACGTACTGATGTAAGAAGAAGGTCGCATCGGAAAAGCAGCGGAAAGTCCAATACCCAAATACCATCCCCTGCGATTGGAAGCACCAAAAACCTGATCGAAATGACGACAAGATTGGCAGTTTTCATTGCCCGCCGTGGTATCCAATGTGAAGTTGACGCCCAAACTAAGGAACTGAGGCGACACCCGAATGGTCTGCATCGCGGAGCGGCTAAGTGCAAAATTCAATTCGTTGTTTAACAAGTGATTGTAGCCCAAGTAAAAGTAATGATGTTCTCCCTGATAAGCCAATCCGAAATCAAGAAAAGAACGCACGCCCGTGGTAGTAGCACTTTGTTGTTCGACGTTCTCCTGCGTGTAAGTCAGCGCAGAAAATTTGTAGCCAATATAAGGGCGAAGTGTTTTGGGTTTGCTCGGGAAAGGATACAAGCGCAGCCCCGTGAAGACGCGATAAGCCGCTCTATTTTTGAATTGATCTGTGCCAAATTGAATATCTGCCGTACTGATGGAAATATAGAAATCAGCGTATCCCCAAAAGTGTGTTGCGCCCAAATTCAAAGCAGGCGTTAGCACAGGATGCCGATCAAAACGAATGATTTGTTCATCACCGCCGAGTGCAATGCCATCTATTAAATTGGGGGTGAAATTCAGATCGAGTCCGTAATACATTTTCGCAAACTGATACCTTTTAGCATCTTTGTTAGAATTTTGGGCAGTCGTAGTGCCAAATAATAGTGTGCCAAATACAAGGAGCAGGAAGCTATTTCTACCCTTTCGAGTTGCCTGTGTTACCTCGCTTATACCTAAAAGCGTATTTTTGATGATGTGAATGATGTGTCTCATGTGTCATTTTTGCTACAAAGCTATGGGATATTCCACTTGGTAAGCGAAAAAAGGGACAGCTCGCAAAGTTTAGGGACGTATCGTATGAAAATGATGGGAATGGTAAAGTATAGGGATGAATCGTAAAGGCAGAGCATATATTTTTTATTTATATCTAGTGCTTAGTCAATTTTGATTTGGCTAGTAAAATCCCGTAGGGATGAACTGTGGGTAGCAAGGTATTTTGAGGTATTTTTAAGTGCCGTAGGTACGAGCTATAGTATGCACCTACGGAGCTTAGAATAATTCATTAGGGAAATCCTACCCATAGTTCGTCCCGCTGGGACTATTCAAGTACTAGTCATTTCAGTCTTGACTAAGCACTAGGGGTGTACGAAGGTTTTGGTGATGCCTGAGAAAAATTTTAGTAAAGCTCTTGCGATCGCGCAACAAGTATGCTCAAAGGGTTTTTTATGGACGGAAACTCAAATGCTCGACTTATTTTTCGGAGAAAAATAAGTCGAGCATTTGAGTTTCTGTCCGAAGAGATTTACTGAACAGACCTGTTGCGCGATTTCTTTGCGTTGGCTTGGACTGTTTTCTATTAATAAAATAAGACTGCGCATACGCCTAATTGTGTATAACTTAGCCAAGAATGTAGACTCATCTCTTGTACGCTACCTATTCGCATTAGCAAGGATCAAGTAGTAAGCTTGTCTTTCGGTTAAAATTTGCATTGATTCTAAAATTGTAAAGACTTGTTTATCAAAAATTTACACAAAAAACAAAAGCGTATGCCTGTGATATAATGTATTCCTATTTTACAGTCCCATCGGGACGAAACATGGGTAGGAAGTGATAAAACCCCAAATCTAAGCGCCGTAGGTGCGAACTATGGCGAAATCATAGTACGTACCTACGGCACTTAGGAGCATTTTTAACTTTTTTTCTACCCATAGTCCATCCCTTACGGGATTTTTAAAAAACAAATAGCAGGCGAGAATCTTTTTTCTCCTCATTTTTTAACCGAAAGCTAAGAGTAAGCATATTGAAATTCTCCTAGCCATGAAGCCATGCAACCATGAAGCCATGCAACCACACAACAAAGAAAACAACAGCAGCAATGATACAAGCACATCAACTCAAAGTAACTCGAACGGCACATTACTACACTTTAGGAACGATAAGTGCGCATACACGCTACTTCATCATCGCTTGTCACGGCTATGCACAACTAGCGAAGCACTTCATTCGACGTTTCGATGTACTAGAAAGCCCTGATACTTTTGTGTTAGCACCCGAAGGGCTATCGCGTTTTTACTGGAAAGGCTTGACGGGAGAAGTAGCTGCTTCTTGGATGACCAAAGAAGATCGCCTAGAGGAGATTGATGATTATTGTAACTACTTACAGACCCTCTACGAGCAGCATGTTGCGCTACTTCCTTCAAGGGTACGCATTATTTTGTTTGGTTTCTCACAAGGTTGTGCTACCCACTGCCGCTGGATTATGGAAAAGTTCCCACATTTTCACGACTTAATCCTTTGGGGTGGGGCAGTGCCAGAGGATTTAGATTACCGTCCTAAAAAAGCTTACTTTGAAAGCAAAAATCTGCATTGGATATACGGTTTGCAAGACCAGTTCATCACGCCTCGCCGAGTAGATTTGCACAAAGCACTGCTCCAACAGAATGCGCTAGATTTTAGTGTGCATACTTATAAAGGAAAACACGAAGTAGATAGAGCTGTGCTAGGGGATATGTATCAGCGTATTATTTTAGACTGATGTAGATGCGCTTATTGAGTATATTTATTGCGCAATTTTTCTTGTATTGACGAAGGCTACGTTTAATAAAATATTGAGAGAAACGGGCATCTGTACAATCGCATGATGAATTGGTAGGTGAGACTTGACAAGTTTTAAGTATAAGCACAGCAAGCTTTTTGCTTCGTTTATTTGTAATTTTTGATCGAATGCCTACTTTTATTTCCTAGAGCTTGTTTGGAGTAGGATTGAACTGTGAATCAATAGTTTACGGTTCTGGCGAAGCAAATAATTGCGACTTTATTAACATAGACGAACGATTATTTTCAAAGTCAGGTTCGGAAAATATTGGTTTACAGGAAGATAGTACTCCAAACAAGCTCTAAGCACAAATCACAAACAAAATAAAGACAAATAACATGCAAACGAGTACCAACAGAATTTTGACTACGCACGTTGGAAGTTTACCGCGTTCGAAGGCAGTAACTGATTTAGTATTTGCCAAAGAGCAAGGGAAACCCGTGGATGAAAATACTTTTCACGAAACCATCAAACGGGCAGTGGAGGAAGTCGTCGCTCGCCAAATAGCCGCTGGAGTGGATGTAGTGAGCGATGGAGAAATGAGCAAAATTAGTTACGCGACTTATATCAAAGACCGAATCACAGGCTTCGCAGGCGATAGTCCGAGGAATCCACCCGCTGATTTAGAAGATTTTCCAGGCTATTTGACTAAAATCGCCAATTCAGGTGGAACGCCTACCTACTCGCGACCTTGTTGTGTATCTGATATCGAAGTCAAAAGTATGCTGCCGCTAGAGAAAGATGTCGAACACTTTCAGCAAGCGATTCAAACGCACCAACCGACAGATGCGTTTATGAATGCAGCTTCCCCCGGTGTCATCGCATTGTTCTTGCCCAATAAGCACTACAAAACCCAAGATGAATATTTGGAAGCCCTAGCCGAAGCCATGCGTCCTGAATACGAAGCTATCGTGGAGGCTGGATTCATTTTGCAATTGGACTCTCCAGATATTGGTTTGGGTAAACACATGATGTTTAAGGGCAAAAGCGAAGCAGAGTACGTACAGCTAGCGAGCCAACACATCGAAATGCTCAATTACGCACTGCGCAATATCCCCGCAGATCGAGTTCGGATGCACGTTTGTTTTGGCAACTACGAAGGACCGCACCACCACGATGCTTCTATGGAGATTGTTTTGCCTATCGCCTTGAAAGCCAAGCCACAAGGTCTATTGTTTGAAAGCTCTAATCCTCGACATGCTCACGAGTGGATTATTTTTAGAGATACTGAAATTCCAGACGACAAAATTTTGATTCCGGGTGTGCTGGATTCAACTACCAATTTTATTGAACATCCTGAACTCGTTGCTCAGCGCATTGAACGCTTTGCCAACATTGTTGGGAAGGAAAGGGTCTTGGCAGGTACGGACTGTGGCTTTTCTACCTTCGCTGGTTTTGGAACGGTAGATGAAGACATCGTCTACGCTAAAATGAAAGCAATGGCAGAAGGCGCAGCAATTGCTAGTGATCGTTTGTGGGCTTAGAATATGTTTGGAGGCTATCCTATTAGCAAAATAGGGATTGGTTGGATGCCTTGTACGATCAACAAAACTCATAAGTAACGGACGAAAAATAAGTTCCTCATTTTGACCAAGCAGATTTTGTTCTGATACTACTCAGCAAAAGGGATGTAAGGATTCCCTTTTCTGAGTCTAACGTAGGAATCTTTTTGGCTAGCGAAGCTTTTTAACATGCTCGCAGTGTTGCTTGCAGAAAATATTAAGTATCGTTTTCAACGAAGAGACCCGCTAGCATGAGTGAGCGATCCCAAAGGGTGGACGAACGATCCCGCACAGGGTAAAAGTCCAGTGGACTTTTAAGTGAGAGAACCACGCAGTGGATGGGTGGCAGAATATTCAAGCGAATGAACCGCAAAGCGGACGGGTGGGGATGCCTTGCCTACGCTTGGTCTATAAATCGGGAAGTTATTTTTCGTCCGTTACTTGAGATCGCGAGCAGAAGCTTACCCTCTAGAAAGGCATCCTACAGCCACCTGTGTTCTGCCCCTCTAGGTAAGATTTGGATAAGGCAAGTTGTGTCTAGTACGATAGTCATAACTTTTATGTCTTGGAGACTCTAAGATGTAAATCTTTGGTTGCTTCTTGAAAGCTTGCTGTTGTATATTGTTGTTCCTCAGATCGCGCAACAGTATGCCCAAAGTTTTTTGTGGACTCAGGCTGTTTTTAAATAAAATATTAAGAAAAATAAGACTTCGTACAGTCCTAATGTATAATCATAGAATTTAATTTTGGGAGGACTTTTGGATAGGAATGAGGTTATTTTTAAGCCACGATCCAACTCTTCTTAATGCTATTTTTTGACGGCAATAGTGGCGTTCATTACATCTGAATCAGCTTCCATTTTCGCTTGCAATTGATGGAACATCGCCTCCAACTGATTAACTTTAGCAATTTGTGCTTTCAATATTTCATTCTCCCGCTCCAAATCTTCAATCTTTTCGTTCAACGCCCTCAACGCCTCCACATACATCGCATCATACGTCCCATAAGAAGTTTGCAAATAACCTTTGGAATCTTCTGAAACGAGCGTGGGAAAGACTTCTTGAACGTTCTGAGCAGTAAATCCATACTGCATACCCTCGGGACGGTCATTGCCTGTTTTGTCATCATTCCATTCGTAAGTAATGCCTTGTAGTGTCAATAACTGTTTTAGAACTTGTTCAGAATTCAAAGTCTGAATATTTTTTTTGAGACGCGCATCGGAATTAGCTAACCAGTCACCAGCAGCACTTTTAGAAGCGTTTCCATTAACCTCTAGCGCATTGTCGTTTGTTCCAATACTTTTGTTGATGCCTACATTATTGTTGCCGCCGCCATCTGCTCGGAAACTTGCAATGACTGAACCGTCGCTCGAAACGATGTTGTAGTTTTTGCCTGCATTGTTGGATTTCAATCGAAGATTTGTATTCGCTCCACTTCCCGTTTGTTCAAATTGCCAAGATCGTTCGGTGTTGAGCCGTAGAAGTACAGTGTTACTACCACTACCATCTCCAAGATCTAGTAGTGTTCCAGGCGAGCCAGTGCCTATTCCTACTTTACCTGTATTATCGATTTTAAGACCTTCATTGCCGCCATCATTAGAAAGCCAATTACCTGAAAGTTGGATATTTTGAGTAGCGTTATGATCGCCTAAATCATCTTGTAAGGTAGCTAAATTGACGGTTTGATCACCTTCTCCATCGTCTTCAAGTGAGAGTTCTAGTGTGGTGCCATTGAGGTTGAGTTTGTCAATGGTTTGATTGTCTGTATCCGTGAAAGTCTGCTGACTTGTCCAACTTACATTACCACTGCCATCCGTTTGTAGAAACTGCCCTGATGAACCATCAGCAGTTGGGAAAGTGTATCCTCCATTGATATTAAGCTTTCCATTAATCTGTAAAGAGTCCGCCAAGAAGTCGCCATAAATTAAAGGAGATGCTGTATCACTGTTTTCAATATATAATTTGTGGCTACCTGTTTCTGATTTTCCTGCTCTACTACCTATAAAAACATTAGATTCACCCACAGCATTTTGACCAGCTTGGTATCCAATATATGTATTTTGACTTGAGGTTGTATTTGATAAACCAGCTTGAAAACCAATAAATATATTATCACTTCCTGTGGAATTTTTAAAACCTGCTGCTCTACCTAAAAAAGTATTATAGCGTCCTATTGTATTCAAGCGCCCCGTGCTTCGTCCTATAAAGGTATTGTCCTCCCCTGAAGTATTGAAATACCCAGCATTCTCCCCAATAAATGTGTTGTCACGACCTGTTGTATTGGAATAACCAGATAGAGCACCTATGAAAATATTTTTAGCTCCTGATATATTGTTAAACCCTGTCGAATCTCCAATAAATACATTGAAATTGTCATTAAGATTATCATTCACTCCTGCTCCTGCACCCATAAAGACAGAGTTGCCTGTATTCAGGATTTCAATACGACCACTATCCAATCGCATGTACTCTATTCCTCCTAGAGCAAAGCGGATAATGTCTTCGTCGCTGTTTGCTTCTACTTGCACTTTGGTGTCCCCGTCGGTATCTTCTAATTTTTCCAAATTTGCCGTTTCGTCCTTCCAACTCAATGTTCCATTGCCATCCGTTGTCAGCACCTGATTTGTTGTTCCATCCGTAGTCGGAAAAGTATAGGCATCGTCTATCGTCAATGCGCCATTCAATTCCATATTTCCACTTTTGTATATAACCAAAGCATTGGAACGGTTGGTAGGACTCTGCCCATTCCCAACAACCAATAGTCGGTCTCGAGCGTCGTAATCATCCGTGTTGAATGGAATATTAATGACATTGAATACACCCATAGCAACCTCACCGTAAGAAGGTGCATAGTTGTAATTACCAAACGAACTCGAGTAATCACCCGAAGCATTAGAAAAATCACCCGCAGCAAAGGCATATTTCCCACTAGCTGTAGTTCTGCTACCCATTGCCGTGGCGTTGTTCCCAAGGGCTCTTGTTTTAAAACCCGATACGTAGGCGTAATCACCCGATGCGGTATTTTGCCAACCCAAGGCAACTGCACCCAATCCACTCGCCGTCGATTCTCTTCCCATCGCCACCGACTCGCTCCCACTAGCTATAGTCCGATAACCCATCGCAGTCGATAGTAAACCACTCGCTTCGGTATTAGAGCCATACGCAAACGCAAAACTTCCACTCGCTTTGGCATCAGAACCACCTGCGAAAGAATCAAATCCAAGGCTATCAATATCCCAATTTTCATTACCTATACTCCCTACTCGAAATGCGGCTTTATCATAGCTGAAAAACAACTTTGTCTCGCTCCCTATATTCAAGCCATAATTGATGCTATCGACACCAAGCACAAAGTCGTCTTCTTGATTAGTAGCATAAGTAATCCCATTTTTAGAAACAAATGCACCACCAATCTCTTGCCACACATCGCTATAGTACCAAAAGCTATTCGTCGTATTATCAAAGACCATCAATCCATTGGCAGGATTGCTGATATTTTCACGAGCAGTACTCTCCATTCTTGGAATCAAAATACCTTTGTCTGTGCTGCTCACATCAAGCATGGCAGAAGCGTCGGGATTGTTGTTGTTTTCGTTGATGGCGACTTGGGCAGTCAATAATTGGGTGCTAAAAACTAAAATTGTGAGTGTCAGTTTGAAAATTCGTCTCATTATCTTTCGATTGTGCATAGGTCAGCCTGTCTGTTATCTACCTGCTTGTAGCTACCGATCGGCATGATTTGCTGCTGTGTGTTTGATTATGGTAGCAAAGTTAGGGGAGCGTTTTGGAATGAGTCTTGAATTAGTTCAAGAAGTGGTGGGTGAGAGTTAATTTTCAGTACCTACAGCGCCCATTCAAAACTTATCACTCGCTGTAAATGTTGTTCTTAATACACTTACAGCGGGAAATAAATATTAATTATTCGCTGTAACTAATAAAACAATCAAAATGTCAGTGAATGGAAACGCTAGTAGGAAGAGAAGAAGAGCAACGAATCCTCCAAAAAGCACTTGATTCTGACAGCGCAGAAATGGTAGCAGTGATCGGTAGAAGGCGCGTTGGTAAGACCTTTCTAGTGGAATCCATTTATGAGGAACGCATTGCTTTTCAGATAACAGGTTTACAAAATCAGCCAAAAAGCAAGCAACTCCGCAACTTTCAAGATCAACTTTCGGAATACGCTGATACTCCTTTACCTGTTAAATTACCCGAAGATTGGTTAGAGGCATTTCAACTCCTCCGCACTTACCTGAAAACAGTTGTAGGCGCAACGAAGAAAGTCCTTTTCTTTGATGAACTGCCGTGGTTAGCGACCCACAAATCAGGTTTCCTGAGTGCTTTTGGCTATTTTTGGAATACTTGGGCGGCTAAACAAAATTTGGTGGTGGTCATCTGTGGTTCTGCCGCAGCTTGGATGATTCAAAAAGTCGTCAACAACAAAGGTGGACTGCACAATCGCATCACCAAAAGGATTTATTTAGCTCCTTTCACGCTCGCTGAAACCGCCACTTTTTTGGAAAGCCGCAACATTTACTTTGATCCCTACCAAATTATTCAACTCTATATGGCAATGGGCGGTATTCCGCATTATCTGAAAGAAGTAGAGTCAGATAAAAGTGCCATTCAAAATATCGACTATATCTGTTTTTCCAAAAATGGCTTGCTCCGAGATGAATTTTTGCGGCTCTATCCTTCTTTATTTTCCAATGCAGACAATCATTTTCAAGTCGTCAGAGCATTAGCTACTAAGCGACAAGGACTGACTAGAAAGGAAATCGTACAACAATCTAAAGTAGCAGACGGTGGCGGATTGACCAAGGTCTTGGAAGAATTGACCTATTCGGGTTTTGTGTCTCTTTTCCCTGTTTTTGGTAAGAAGAAAAGAGGAAAACTGTACCGTCTTACTGACGAGTATTCACTATTTTATCTTCAATTCATCGAAAATCAAGAGCATCAAACTTCTGCTGTTTGGCAGCATCTTAGCCAAACGTCGCAGTACAAATCGTGGAGTGGTTACGCTTTTGAAAGTATTTGCTTGAAGCACATAGAACAGATCAAAGACGCTTTGAATATCAGCGGAATTTACTCCTTTGCTTCTAGTTATTACAAAAAGGGAAACGATACCCAACAAGGCGTTCAGATTGATTTGTTGTTGGATAGAAACGATCAAGTCATCAACTTATTTGAGCTTAAATTTCATCAAGAACCCTTCGTGATAACCAAAAGTTATGCTGCTCAACTACGCCAAAAAATGGCTGCTTTTCGCTATCACACCCAAAGCAGAAAACAGCTCTCTTGGATATTGATTAGTACCTTTGGACTTGTCTCCAATAAGCATAGTTCAGGCTTGGTGGCCAATACTTTGAATTTGGAGGATTTGTTCAGGCGATAGGGTTTGATTTTGCGAACTGATTACTCTTTTAGCAACTTGTACATTCAGTATTTTCTCCCTAAATTTTGCCTAAAGACTAAAGATATTGACTTGTAAGGCATTGATAATTAAACACATAGGCACAGTAGGAACACATAGGTTTTTTCTGCTAAAAAATACTTTCCTATGTGAATCTATGTGGCTATGTGTTTTAACAAAAAAGTCATGTTTGCAGCTTTGCTGCTGTAAGACTACGTGTTTCTGAAAAAAACTACACCTCACTCAACCCATACTCCGGCTTACTATGCCA